>DATJPE010000080.1 GCA_035506535.1 Actinomycetes bacterium
GCGGAGGCGGTCGACGCCGCGGCCGAGGGTGCCGAGGCCGAGCTCGATCGTGAGCTCGATGACGCGCTGGTCCTCGACGAGGACGAGCTGCTGGCCGAGTCCGCGCCGCCCGTCGAGAGCCCCTACGACCGTCCGGGCCAGTGGTTCGTGGTCCACACGCAGTCGGGCTACGAGAAGAAGGTCAAGCAGAACCTCGAGGCCCGCATCTCCTCGATGAACATGGAGGAGCGGATCCACGAGGTCGTCATCCCCATGGAAGACGTCGTCGAGTTCAAGAACGGCAAGAAGGTCGTCGTCCAGAAGAAGGTCTTCCCCGGCTACCTGCTGGTGCGCTGCAACCTCGACGACGACTCCTGGTACGTGGTGCGCAACACGCCGGGCGTGACCGGCTTCGTCGGCCAGGGCGCCAAGCCCTCGCCGCTCCCGCGGCGCGACGTCGAGGCCTTCCTGCAGGTCAAGCCGGAGGGCGAGGAGGTGGCCACCCGCAAGGGCAAGCCCCGCCTCGAGTACGAGATGGGCGAGACGGTGCGGGTCCGCGAGGGGCCGTTCGCCGACTTCTCCGGCGAGATCGTGGAGATCAACGAGGACCAGTTGAAGGTGAAGGTGCTGGTCAACATCTTCGGGCGCGAGACGCCCGTCGAGCTCGAGTTCTCGCAGGTGGCCAAGCTCTAGCTGTTCGTCCGGGCGCGATTCGGCCCTCCGCTCCACGGGTCCTGCCCTGGGTGCGCGCCCTCCATGCTCGCTCCGCTGCGCGTGGAGGGCTGTGCGCCCCAGGTCACCCGTTCCGCTGCGGGCCGAGCCCAACTCGGGCTCCTCCCGAGTTGTGCCGGCCTCGGGTAGCCGGCAGACTTGTCGACTGCACTCTCAGACGTTGACCTCTAGGAAGTAGGGAAGTCGGAATGGCCAAGAAGAAGGTTGCGGCCGTCGTGAAGATCCAGATTCCGGCGGGGGCGGCGACGCCGGCGCCGCCGGTGGGTACCGCGCTCGGGCCCCACGGCGTGGCCATCATGGACTTCTGCAAGGACTACAACGCCGCCACCGAGGCGCAGCGCGGCACGATCGTGCCGGTCGAGATCACGATCTACGAGGACCGCACGTTCAGCTTCATCCTGAAGACGCCGCCGACCTCCGTGCTGATCAAGGCCGCGGCCGGCGTCGAGAAGGCGGCCAACGCCGCCGGACGTGAGTCGGCGGGCAGCATCACCCAGGCCCAGGTGGCCGAGATCGCCCAGATCAAGATGCCCGACCTCAACGCCAACGACCTCGAAGCGGCCAAGCTGCAGGTCGCCGGCACCGCCCGCTCGATGGGCATCTCCGTCGACTGAGTCGAACTGCTCCATCCCACTGACCCACCTGATCCATCGGGTGCCGCGGAACCACCTCGTCCCGGCCCCGTCACCGCACCCCACCGGGTGCCCGACACCGAGGGAGCCATCATGGCGAAGCACGGCAAGCACTACACCGACGCCTCCCGGCGGTTCGACCGGGACGCGCTCCACTCCTCCGGCGAGGCGCTCGACCTCGTGAAGAGCCTGGCGTCGGCCAAGTTCGACGAGACCGTCGAGGTCGCGGTGCGGCTCGGCGTCGATCCCCGCAAGGCCGACCAGATGGTGCGCGGCACCGTCGCCCTGCCATCCGGCACGGGCAAGGACGTGCGGGTGGCCGTGTTCGCGGCCGGCGAGGCCGCCACCGAGGCGCGGGCCGCGGGAGCCGACTTCGTCGGCGCCGACGACCTGGCCGCCGAGGTCGAGGGCGGCATGTTCGACTTCGACGTGGCCATCGCCACGCCCGACCTCATGCCGCAGGTCGGCAAGCTCGGCCGGGTGCTCGGGCCGCGCGGCCTCATGCCCAACCCCAAGACCGGCACGGTGACCACTGATGTCGCCAAGGCGGTGTCGGACTTCAAGGGCGGCAAGGTCGAGTACCGCACCGACCGCTACGGCAACGTGCACGTGCCGCTGGGCAAGGCCAGCTTCTCCCCCGAGGCGCTCGGGGCCAACCTCCGGGTGGTGCTCGAGGAGCTCGAGCGGGCCAAGCCGGCCAGCGCCAAGGGCCGCTACTTCAAGCGGATCACCCTGGCCTCGACGATGGGTCCCGGCGTGAAGATCGACCCGAACCGCATGTTCGACACCGCCGACGAGGTCGCCACCGCCTGACCCGCCGCTTGCTCGACGCTCCGGCACCGGTCGACCGTCGCGGTCGACGGATGCCGGATCGTGCGACGGGTCGCGGGCGCCGTGCCCGTGTTGGGACCG
>DATJPE010000081.1 GCA_035506535.1 Actinomycetes bacterium
CGACAAGAACATGATCGACAAGGACGAGTACCCGCAGACGGCCGAGCTCGAGGTGCGCTGCGTGGAGATCCTCAGCCGGCTGTGGCACGCCCCGGACGCCGCGACCGCAACGGGGTGCTCCACGACCGGGTCGAGCGAGGCCGCGATGCTCGGCGGCCTCGCGCTCAAGCGCCGATGGCAGCAGCGTCGCGCCGCCGAGGGCAAGCCCGCTGATCGGCCGAACATCGTCATGGGCATCAACGTGCAGGTGTGCTGGGAGAAGTTCGCGAACTACTGGGACGTGGAGATGCGGCTGGTCCCCATGGACGGCGAGCGCTTCCACCTCTCCCCCGAGGGCGCGGTCGCGCTGTGCGACGAGAACACCATCGGGGTCGTGGCCGTGCTCGGGTCGACGTACGACGGCTCCTATGAGCCGGTGGCGGACATCTGCGCCGCGCTCGACGACCTCCAGGAGCGCACCGGGCTCGACATCCCCGTGCACGTCGACGCAGCGTCGGGCGCCTTCGTCGCCCCCTTCGTCGACCCCGAGCTGGTGTGGGACTTCGCCCTCCCCCGCGTGGCCTCGATCAACGCCTCCGGCCACAAGTACGGCCTGGTCTACCCCGGCGTCGGGTGGGTCGTGTGGCGCGACCACGAAGCGCTGCCCGCGGACCTCATCTTCTGGGTCAACTACCTCGGCGACAACATGCCGACCTTCGCGCTGAACTTCTCCCGGCCCGGCGCTCAGGTGGTCGCGCAGTACTACAACTTCCTGCGGCTCGGCTACGACGGCTACGCGAAGGTCCAGGGGTACGCCCGCGAGGTGGCCACCCGCCTCGCCGAGGAGGTCGAGGCGATCGGGCCGTTCCGACTCCTCACGCGCGGCGACGAGCTCCCCGTCTTCGCCTTCACCCTCGCCGACGGCGTCGACGGCTACAGCGTCTTCGACGTCTCGGACGCGCTGCGCGAACGCGGCTGGCAGGTGCCGGCCTACACCTTCCCGAAGAACCGCACCGACCTGTCGGCGCTGCGCATCGTCGTCCGGCGCGGCTTCGGCCACGACCTCGCGGACCTGTTCATCGATGACCTGAAGCGGGTGCTCCCCCGGCTGCACGGGACCGCGGAGGACGGCCAGCGCAGCGGCTTCCACCACTAGGGCAGAACAACTAGGGCACGACGACCGTCCCGGCCGCGGTCGTGGCGACCAGCGGCTCGTCGAGGACGCGCGCCGCCGACGCGGAGCGCTGCGGGTCGGCCCGGCACACGACCCGCGCCTCGAACGCGAGAGCACGTGATCGGCGGCCGACGCGGATCACGCGCGCCTCGACCTCCAGGACGTCCCCGGCTCGGACCGGCGCCAGGAACTGCACGTCGGAGTACGACGCGAAGAGCCCCTCGTCGCCGTCGGTGCGGATGCACGCCTCGGTGGCGACGTCACCGAACAGCCCGAGGACGTAGGCGCCGTCCACGAGGTCGCCGCCGTAGTGCGCGTGCGAGTACGGCACGTAGCGGCGGTGGGTCACCGTCAGGCCGAGCCGCGGGTCGTCGTCGGTCACGAGGCATCCTCCTCCGGAGCCAAGACGTGCACGAGGTACGAGGCGACCTCGCCGGGCGTGGTGCCCTTGCCGAAGATGCGGTCCACCCCGAGGTCGGCCGCGCGGGCATCACCGAAGCGCGGGCCGCCGACGACGAGCAGCGGCCGTTCGTGCGCCGGGTAGGCCTCGCGGAAGGCCGCGGACATCTCCTCCGTGTTGATCAGGTGGGCGTCTCGCTGGGTGACGACCTGGCTGACGAGGACCGCGTCGGCCCGCGCCTGCTTGGCCCGGGCCACCAGCTCCGGCACGAGCACCTGCGCGCCGAGGTTGAGCACCTCGATCTCGGCGTAGTGCTCCAGACCCTTCTCGCCCGCGAACCCCTTGATGTTGAGGATCGCGTCGATGCCCACGGTGTGCGCGTCGGTCCCGATGCAGGCCCCGACGACGACCAACGGGCGGTGCAGGACCCGCTTGATCCTTGCGTCGACCTCCTTGGGACCCAGTAACGGGAACTCGCGCTCCTGGACCTCCACCTGGTGCACGTCGACGAGATGGTGCACGGGGCCGTAGACGACGAAGAACGTGAAGTCCGGCCCCATCGCCTTGGCGTGGACGACCAGGGCCGGGTCGATGCCCATCCGGTTCGCGAGCTGGACCGCGGCGCCCTCGGCGCGCCGGTCGTGCGGCAGCGGGAGCGTGAACGACACCTGCACCAT
>DATJPE010000082.1 GCA_035506535.1 Actinomycetes bacterium
CGGACGTACGGCCCTTCTCGACCCGCTTCAGCTCGTCCCAGCGCGCCTCGACGTGGGCGGCGGAGTCGGCGGTGGCGTCACCGAAGACGTGGGGGTGCCGGGCGATCAGCTTGTCGACGATCCCGCCGGCGACGTCGTCGATGTCCCACGACGGGTCGTGCTCCTCGGCGAGCCGCGCGTGGAAGACGACCTGCAGCAGCAGGTCGCCGAGCTCCTCGCGGAGTGCGGCGTCGTCACCGCCCTCGATCGCCTCGACGGTCTCGTACGCCTCCTCGAGCAGGTAGGTCACCAGCGAGGCGTGTGTCTGGGCGGCGTCCCAGGGACAGCCGCCCGGCGAGCGCAGGCGGTCCATGACCGCGACGAGGTCGAGCAACCGAGCCCCCCGGGGGGCCGGCTCGGGCGTCACGACGCCGCGGGCGAGGCGGCCGGGGTGGACGGCGCCGGGTTCGACGTACCCGGGCTGCTCGAGCTCGACGACTCCGGTGACGCCCCGGGCACGGCCGAGCCGGCGGGCAGGCTCAGGTCGTTGACCACCGGCAACAGCTGGAGGTTGGCCGGGTCCCACACGCCGTAGCGGGGGCTGACGGTGACTCCGAGCTCCTTGCCCAGCTTGACGAAGTAGGCCTGCAGCACCTGCTCCTGCTGGGCCTGGGACTGGCCGGGGGCGAGCTTGGCGGTCAGCTTGCGCTCGAGCAGGACGTCACCGGCGTACTGGTTCAACGCGCTCGGCGGGATGGACGCCTGCTGGGCGGCCTCCTGCTGGAGCTCGGCCAGCCCGCTGGTGCCCACGGTCTGGGAGATGAGCGTGGCGATCTCGCCCTGGGAGACCGTGATGCCCTCCCGAGCCGCCGCGGCGACGAGCAGCTCGTGGTGGATGAACCGCTCGACGTTGCGATCCATGATCGTCCCGGAGTCGGTGTTCTCGGGGGCGGCGCCGCCCATCGCCTGCAGGGTCTCCTTGGTGTCGGCCTGCACCTGCGACTCGGACAGGCGGGCCTGGCCGACGAAGGCGGCGGCGCCGGCCTGGCCGGGCTTGCAGGCGGAGAGCAGGAGCGGCAGGGTCAGCGCGGCGACGGCGACCGTGAGGCGCTTGTTCACTCGGTTCCCTTCCTGTCCTGGGCGGGCGGCGGATCGGCGGCGGCGGTCGATGCGGGGGAGATCACGGTGTCGATGACCTCCCTTGCCCAGTCCAGCAGTTCGGTGTCGCGCAGCGGCGTACCCGCGACGCGGGCGGTCGCCGGTCGCGGCAGGAGGATCGTACGGACCGCCGGCTTGACCACGCTCCCCGGGTAGAGCCGCGTCAGCCGGACCCGGGCCGAGTCGGGCAGCTCGACCGGGGCGAAGCGCACGCTGGTGCCCTGCACCGTGACCTCGGCCAGCCCCGCCTGGCGAGCGCGTGCCCGGAAGCGGGCGACCTCGAGGAGGTTCTCGACCGGACGCGGCAGCGGGCCGTAGCGGTCCAGCAGCTCCTCGCGGACCGCCACGACGTCCTCGTCCTTGGTGATGCCCGCGATGCGCTGGTAGGCCTCGAGCCGCAGCCGCTCGCCGGGGACGTAGTCGTGCGGCACGTGGGCGTCGACGGGCAGCTCGACCCGCACGTCCGCGACCTCCTCGACCTTCTCGCCGCGGTACTCCGCGACCGCCTCGCCGACCAGGCGGACGTACAGGTCGAAGCCGACGTCGGCGATGTGGCCGGACTGCTCGCCGCCCAGGAGGTTCCCCGCGCCCCGGATCTCCAGGTCCTTCATCGCCACGCGCATGCCCGCCCCGAGCTCGGTGTTCTGCGCGATGGTGGCCAGCCGCTCGTGGGCGGTCTCCGTCATCGGCTTCTCGGGCGGGTAGAGGAAGTACGCGTACGCGCGTTCGCGCCCGCGCCCCACCCGTCCGCGCAGCTGGTGCAGCTGGGACAGGCCGAAGGTGTCGGCACGCTCGACGACGAGGGTGTTGGCGTTGGCGATGTCGATGCCGGACTCGATGATCGTGGTGCAGACGAGGACGTCGAACTCCTTCTCCCAGAAGCCGACGATCACGCGTTCCAGGAGGTCCTCGTTCATCTGGCCGTGGGCCACCTGGATGCGCGCCTCGGGCACGAGGTCGCGCAGCCTCGCCGCAGCCCGCTCGATGGACTCGACCCGGTTGTGGATGTAGAAGACCTGACCCTCGCGCAGCAGCTCGCGCCGGATGGCCGCCGTGATCTGCCGGTCGTCGTAGGCGCCGACGTAGGTGAGGACGGGATGCCGTTCCTCCGGCGGCGTCGTGATCGTCGACATCTCCCGGATGCCGGTCACCGCCATCTCCAGCGTCCGCGGGATCGGCGTGGCCGACATGGTCAGGACGTCCACGTGGGTGCGCAGCGCCTTGAGGTGCTCCTTGTGCTCGACCCCGAACCGTTGCTCCTCGTCGACGACGACCAGGCCGAGGTCCTTGAACGTCACGCCGGTCCCGAGCAGGCGATGGGTGCCGATCACGACGTCGACGGCCCCTGACGCCAGGCCGGTGAGGACCTCCTCGGCCTCCTTGTCGGTCTGGAAGCGGGACAGCGCCGCGACCGTCACCGGGAAGTTCGCATACCGCTCCCCGAAGGTCTCCACGTGCTGCTGCACGAGCAGCGTGGTCGGGACGAGGACGGCGACCTGCTTGCCGTCCTGCACGGCCTTGAAGGCGGCCCGTACGGCGATCTCGGTCTTGCCGTAGCCCACGTCGCCGCAGACGATCCGGTCCATCGGGGCCGGCCGCTCCATGTCCGCCTTGACCTCCTCGATGGTGGAGAGCTGGTCCGGCGTCTCGACGTACGGGAAGGCGTCCTCCAGCTCTCGCTGCCAGGGGGTGTCGGGGCCGAAGGCGTAGCCGGGGGCGGCCATGCGCGCGCTGTAGAGCCGGATCAGCTCGCCGGCGATCTCCTTGACCGCCTTGCGCGCGCGCCCCTTCGCCTTGGCCCAGTCCCCGCCGCCGAGGCGGTGCAGGGCCGGGGCCTCGCCGCCGACGTAACGCGTGACCTGGTCGAGGGAGTCGCTCGGGACGTACAGCCGATCTCCGGGCTGGCCGCGCTTCGAGGGGGCGTACTCGATGACGAGGTACTCCCTGGTGGCGCCCTGCACCGTGCGCTGGACCATCTCGACGTAGCGGCCGACGCCGTGCTGCTCGTGGACGACGTAGTCACCGGCGCGCAGCTGGAGGGGGTCGACGACGTTGCGCCGCCGCGAGGGCATGCGCCGCATGTCCTTGGTGGACGTGGTCTGCCCGACGAGGTCGGCCTCGGTGAGGACGAGCAGCCTGAGCCCGTCGTGGGAGAAGCCGTGGTCGAGCTCGCCCGTCGTCACGATCGCGACGCCGGGCTCGACGTCGGAGGGCACGTCGACCTCGAGCCGGGCGGGGACGTCGGCGTCGGCGAGGCGTTCGGCCAGCCGCTGGGCGGGACCGTGGCCCTCGGTGACCAGGGCCACGGTCCAGCCCTCGCGCAGGGCGGCGCGTACGTCGGCCAGCGCGCGCGAGGTGTCTCCGCGGTAGGCCTCGGCGGCCCGGAAAGCCGCGACGAGCGCGTCGGTGGGCGCCGTCTCCTCGTCGAGGCCGAACGGAGTGACCGTCCACCAGGGAACCCCGACGGCGAGGGCGTGGGCGCGGACGTCGGTGAGGGTGCGGAACGCGGCCGCCCCGAGGTCCAGCGGCGTCTCGCCCCCGACCGCGGCCGCCGCCCAGGAGGCGGCGAGGAACTCCTCGCTCGTGGCCACGAGGTCGTGGGCGCGGGTCCGGACCCGCTCCGGGTCGGCGACCACGACGTGGGCGCCCGCGGGCAGGCGGTCGACGAGCAGCTCGAGGCCGTCGACGAGCACCGGGGCGAGGCTCTCCATGCCTTCCACCGCGATGCCCTCGGCGAGCTGCTCGAGGACGTCGGCCACGCTTGGGTGCTCGGCAGCGAGCGCCTTGGCGCGAGCACGTACCTCGGGGGTCAGCAGCAGCTCCCGGCACGGCGGCGCCCAGAGACCGTGCGGGGCGACCTCGAGGCTGCGCTGGTCGGCGACCTTGAACCAGCGGACCTCCTCGACCACGTCGCCCCAGAACTCGACCCGGACCGGGTGCTCCTCGGTCGGCGGGAACACGTCGAGGATCCCGCCGCGGACCGCGAACTCACCGCGCCGCTCGACGAGGTCGACCCGGGTGTACGCCGCCGCCGCGAGTGCCTCGACCACCTCGCCCAACGGCGCCTCGTCGCCGGGCCGCAGGCCGACCGGACGGAGGTCGCCGAGGCCGGGGACGAGCGGCTGGAGGACCGAGCGCACCGGGGCGACGACGACGCGCAGCGGACCTGTCGTCGGGTCGCTCGGGTCGGGGTGCGCGAGCCGGCGCAGCACGGCGAGCCGGCGGCCGACGGTGTCGGCCCGGGGCGAGAGGCGCTCGTGGGGCAAGGTCTCCCAGGCCGGGAAGTCCGCCACCTCATCCGGCGCGAGGAAGCAGCGCAGCGCGGCGGCGGTGTCCTCCGCCTCTCGACCGGTTGCCGTCACGAGCAGCACCGGCCGCCCGGCGCCGCTGGGCGGGTCGGCGGCGAGCAGCGCGGCCAGGGCGGGGCGAAGGGCAGGTGGGGCCACGACCTCCAGCGATGGCAGCCGCCCCGCCCCGCGCAGCATCTCCGCCACGGCGGCGTCGCGCCGGACGAGGTCCAGCAGTCCGGCCAGCGGCATGAGAGGAGGTCCTTCCACCATGGTTGCGTCCAGCGATCACGAGCCACCCGCGGTCGCGGCCGGGGATCACGTCGTCCGAGGAGACCCCGTACGTCCGACGCACCCGCACGTCCGGGGAGCCGGACACGTCCGAGGAGACCCCGTACGTCCGAGGACCTGGGACGTCCGAGGAACCCCGTACGTCCGAAGGGCTCGCGTTCCCAGCCTAGGCGGCGCCCCGTGTCAGCCGTTCACGCACGCGGCCTTGGCGAGGTGCCGGATAACGGGAGCCGCCCGGTGCCCTTGTCATGCGTTCTGACAAGGCGCCTTTGCGAAGCGCCTGACACGGGGCAGCGACGGCGGGTCAGCCGTTGAAGGCGTTCTGGGCGGCCTCGAGGCCCTGCTCGATCAATGCCTCGACCGCGTCCGCGGCTCGCTCGAGGTGCACGTCGAGGTCCTTGGCCTCGGCGGCGCTGAAGTCGCGCAGCACGTACACCGCGGGGTCCTGCCGGCCCGGCGGACGACCGATCCCGAACCGCACCCGCAGGTAGTCGGGCCCGAGCGCGCGGGTGAGCGAGCGCAGCCCGTTGTGGCCGTTGTCCCCGCCGCCCCGCTTGAGCCGCAGCACGCCGTAGTCGAGGTCGAGCTCGTCGTGGACGACGATGATCTGCTCGGCGGGGACCTTGAAGAAGTCGCGTACGGCGACGACGGGCCCGCCGGACTCGTTCATGTACGAGCGCGGCTTCGCGAGGACGACCCGCTGGCCCGCGATGCGACCCTCGAGCACCTCGGCCCGGCCCTTGTGCGCCTTGAAGCACCCGCCGAGGCGTTCGGCGAGGACATCCAGCACGAGATGCCCGACGTTGTGCCGGTTGGCGACGTACTCCGGCCCGGGGTTGCCGAGACCGACGACCAGCCAGGGGTCCAGGGTCAGGCCTCCTCGGCCGTCGCCGCCTCGGCCGGGGTCTCCGCCTCGCCCTCGGCGCCCTCGCTCACCTCAGCCTCGACGACCTCCGCCTGCGGCGCGAGGACGTGGACGACGAGGGTCTCCGGGTCCAGGAGGAGCGTGACGCCGTCCGACAGCGCCAGGTCGCCCGCGTGGACCGCGGTGCCGGGCTCGGCGCGGTCGAGGTCGACGACGATCTCGCTCGGGATCGCGGTGGCCGACGCCTCGACGTTGATCGTCGTGTGGGCGAGGTCGAGGATGCCGCCCGACCCGGGGGTCCCGGTGACGCGCAGCGGCACCTCGACGCTGACCCGCTCACCGCGCGTGACGATGACGAGGTCGACGTGCTCGAGGGTGAGCCGGACCGGGTCGCGCTGGACCGCCTTGGGCAGCGCGAGCTGCTTGCCCGACTCGAGGTCGAGCTCGAGGAGGACGTTGGGGTGCTTGAGGGCCAGCATGAGGTCGTGCTCGGGGAGGGAGACGTGGGTGGTGGCGTTCCCGTGGCCGTACAGCACGGCGGGCACCTTCGAGCCGCGCCGCAGCCGTCGGGCCGCGCCCTTGCCGAACTCGGTGCGGGACTCGGCGGCGATACGGAACTCGGGCATCGGGGTCGCTCCTGTCGTCAGGCGGTACGTGCGCCGCGCGGCGTACGGCGACAGCGTCCACTGACGACCGCGTCGATCACGAAGTCGCGACGCTGCGGCGCCGCCCTCCCTCGCCGGGGCGCCCCTGAGGATACGGGACCCCTGCCGCGCCCCCAAACCGCCCACCTCCCGCCGCCCGCCCCTGTCTTTGGAATGAACGCGGCGTTGTGGCGCTAGGTATGCAACAACGCCGCGTTCATTCAAAGAAAAGGGGGGCAGAGGACGAGGGGTGAGCTGGTCAGGCGTTGCCGTCGAAGAGGCTGGTGACCGAGCCGTCGTCGAAGACCTCACGGATGGCACGGGCGATCAGCGGGGCGATCGAGAGCACCGTCAGCTTGTCGAAGCGGCGCTCCTCGGGGATCGGCAGCGTGTTGGTGACCACGACCTCGCCGATGCGGGAGTTCTTGAGCCGGTCCACCGCGGGCCCGGACAGCACGGCGTGGGTGGCGGCGACCATGACCTCGGCGGCGCCGTTGTCGAACAACGCGTCCGCCGCCTTGATGATGGTCCCGGCCGTGTCGATCATGTCGTCGACCAGGACGCAGGTCCGTCCGGCCACGGCCCCGACGACCTCGTGGACCTTCACCTCGTTGGCGATGGTGGGGTCACGCCGCTTGTGGATGATCGCCAGCGGGGCGTTGAGGGTGTCGGTCCAGCGCTCCGCGACGCGCACCCGCCCGGCGTCCGGCGAGACGATGGTCAGCCGGGCCCGGTCGACGCGCGAGCCGACATGCTGGGCCAGCAGGGGCAGGGCGAACAGGTGGTCCACCGGCCCGTCGAAGAAGCCCTGGATCTGGCTGGTGTGCAGGTCCACCGTCATCAGCCGGTGGGCGCCGGCCGCCTGGAACAGGTCCGCGAGCAGCCGGGCGGAGATCGGCTCCCGCCCGCGGTGCTTCTTGTCCTGGCGGGCGTACCCATAGAAGGGGATCACCACGGTGATCCGCTTGGCCGAGGCGCGCTTCAGCGCGTCGACCATGATCAGGTGCTCCATGATCCACTTGTTGATGTCCGCCGTGTGCGACTGGATCACGAAGGCGTCGCTGCCGCGGACCGACTCCTCGAAGCGGACGAAGATCTCGCCGTTGGCGAAGTCGTACGCCGCCGTCGGCACGATGTCCACGCCGAGATGCTCGGCCACCTCGTGGGCGAGCTCAGGGTGAGCGCGGCCACTGAAGAGCTTGAGCGTCTTCTCCGTGGGGTTCTTGATGCCGGTCACGCCCCCTGCCCCTCGCGCTCGATGGTCGGCCTCTGGGACGTCGATTGTGCCGCCTCGGTGTGTGCGGCCTCGCCAGCCGCGCGGGCCTCCGCGCGGGCGGCGGCCTCCGCCGACGCCGTACCCGGTCGCTTGCGCCCGACCCACCCCTCGACGTTGCGCTGACGGCCCCTGGCGACCGCCATCGCCCCCGGCGGCACGTCCTTGTCGATCACGGAGCCCGCCGCGGTGTAGGCGCCGTCCCCCACCGTCACGGGCGCGATGAGCATGGTGTCGCTGCCGATACGTACGTGGTCCCCGACCACGCTCGCGTGCTTGGCCAGGCCGTCGAAGTTGACGAACACGGTGGCGGCGCCGATGTTCGTGCCCTCGCCGATGACCGCGTCGCCGACGTAGGACAGGTGGGGCACCTTCGAGCCCTCGCCGACGATCGAGTTCTTGATCTCCACGTAGGCCCCCGCCTTCGCACCGGCCTCGAGACGGCTGCCCGGACGCAGGTAGGTGAAGGGGCCGACGTTGGCCCGCGGGCCGATCTCGCTCTGATGGCACTCGGCTCGCACGACGGTGGCGTCCTCCCCCACGACGGTGTCGACGAGCGTCACGTCCGGCCCCACCTGCGCCCCGGACCGGATGACCGTGCGACCGTGCAGCTGGACGTTCGGGTGCAGGACGACGTCGGGCTCCAGGACCACGTCCGGGTCGATCCAGGTGCTCGCCGGGTCGACGACGGTCACGCCCTCCCGCTGCCACGACTCGACCGTGCGCTCGCGCAGGACCGCGCCCGCGGTGGCGAGCTGGACCCGGTCGTTGACGCCGATCACCTCCACTGGGTCGTCGGCAACGCAGGCGCCCACGACCCGGCCGTCGGCCTCGAGGACGTCGATGACGTCGGTGAGGTACTCCTCGCCCTGGACGTTGTCGGTCGTCAGCCGCTGCAGCGCGCCGGCCAGCGCCGTGCAGTCGAAGGCGTAGATCCCGCTGTTGACCTCGGGGATCGACAGCTGCTCCGGGGTCGCGTCGGCGACTTCGACGATCCCGCGCACGCGGCCCTCCTTGTCGCGCAGGATCCGCCCGAGGTCCGCCGGGTCGGCGAGCTCGGCGGTCAGGACGGTGGCGGACGCGCCCGCCTCGACGTGCTGCTCGACGAGACCCACCAGCGTCTCCCCGGTCAGCAGCGGCGTGTCGCCCGTGGTGACGACGACCGTGCCCTCCAACGGGGGCAGGGCCGCCAGGGCCACCGCCACGGCGTGGCCGGTCCCCAGCTGCTCGTGCTGGACGACGGTGCGCGCCGCGGGCGCGACGGCGCGTACGTGCTCCGCGACGAGCTCGCGCTCGTGGCCGACCACGACGACGAGGTGCTCCGGGGCCAAGGCGGCGGCCGCCGCGAGGACGTGACCGAGCAGGGAACGCCCACCGACCTCGTGCAGCACCTTCGGCGTACGCGAGCGCATCCGCGTGCCCTCGCCGGCAGCGAGGACGATGACGGCGGCCGGTCGGCTGGGGCTCACGCGGCTCCTCGGCGTCGAGGGTCGGGCGGGGTCGGTCGCGGACGTTGGCCGTCAGGCTACCTGCCGTTCACCCCCCTGCCGAGGGCCGGAGTCATCCCCGCGGGGGGTCCGCTCCGCCGCCTGGCCTCGATCCAGGACCTCCGAGCTTCAAAGGCTGGTGGGCTACCTGCTTACCCCACGGCGGATTGGCCGGACAGTTCCGGCGGACCCAAGGCTATCGGTGCGCCATCTGGCATCCCCGGCGCGCGACGCAGGCTCTCGAGCGCAGCGAACGCCCAGCGCTCGATCTTCTGGCACAGCTCACGCGCGTCCAGCACGGACACCGACAGCACACCCCGGGAAGACTCATCGACCCGACGGCGGTTCGTCTTGGCGTTGTGCCGCTTGATCGTGGTGCGGTAGCAGGCGGCGGGGTCGAGGTCGAGCTGCCGCACCCAGAACGCCAACGCGGCCTCGGCGTCGGCGGTCTCGTGAATCGTCAGGTGTGGTAACGGCGCCGGCTTCGCGGAACCTCGAGCAGGTCGAGCCAGGCGAGAAAGGCAGCCAGGACGAGCACATCCGAGTTGGTGAACTGCACCTGCTCGCGGCGGTCGTACGGCTTGTCCTTGCCACCCTCGCACCAGTACGCCATGGCTCCGAGGGCAAGCAGCGCCCTGGGTCGGTCATCCAGGCCAACTCTCGGGCGGCCGTCAACGTCGTCTGTTGACGCAGCCACTCGCGCCGGGACATGACACGAGAGGACGGCGCGCCAGGGCCGCCGGTACGTCGAGGTCGGGCGAGCGGCAGGTCGTGGACCCAGGTCCAGGCCGTCGAGCGGGCGATGCCGAGCTCAGCGGCGATCTCCGGGATCGAGTAGCCGGAGCGGCGCAGGCGCAGCGCCTGCTCACGCTCCTGCGCTGGGCGGCGTACGGTCATGGGGGCCTCCCCCGTGCTGAGCGGTGGCTCAGCCAGGACCGTGGCGCGGACCACCGACAGGAACCCTCGCGCACCTTGCGGACCTACGGTTGCGTAGGTTACGGTTGCGTAGCCATCCCGGCGCTGTGAGCGCCCCGACCGGAAGGTCCACCGTGACGCCTCCGACGCCCGTCGAGCTCGATGTCGCAACCGCCGACGTCGACACCCCCAGCGACGTCGAACGCCTGCGCGAGAACAACGCCTCCAGCGGCGTCCCGACCACCGAGCGAAAGCACGCCTGGGAGCAGGTCGCGCTGGTCGGCTTCGTCGTCGTGCCCTTCCTCGCCCTGCTCGCCGCGATCCCGGTCGCCTGGGGATGGGGAATCGGGTGGACCGACCTCATCCTCGCGTTCGTGTTCTACGTCGTGTCCGGCGCGGGCATCACCGTCGGGTTCCACCGCCACTTCACCCACGGGGCGTTCAAGGCCAAGCGTCCGCTGCGCATCGCGCTGGCGATCGCCGGCTCGATGGCGATCGAGGGTCCGGTCATCCGCTGGGTCGCCGACCACCGCAAGCACCACGCGCACAGCGACCGAGAGGGCGACCCGCACTCCCCCTGGCGCTACGGCGAGTCGTTCTGGGCGCTCACCAAGGGCCTCTACTACGCGCACGTCGGGTGGCTCTTCGACGTCGAGCAGACCAGCCGCGCGAAGTACGCCCCTGACCTGCTCAAGGACAAGGACATCGTCCGGATCTCCCGCAACTTCCCGTGGATCGTGGCCTTCTCGACCCTCGCCCCGGCCGTCATCGGCGGCCTGGTGACCTGGTCGTGGGTCGGCGCGCTCACCGCGTTCTTCTGGGCCGGGCTGGTACGGATCGCGCTGCTGCACCACGTGACGTGGTCGGTCAACTCCATCTGCCACGTCTACGGCACGCACCCGTTCAACTCCCGCGACCGTTCCGGCAACGTCAAGTGGCTGGCCCTCCCGTCCTTCGGGGAGTCGTGGCACAACATGCACCACGCGGACCCCACCGCGGCCCGCCACGGCGTCCAGCGGGGCGAGATCGACATCAGCGCGCGCATGATCCAGGCCTGCGAGAAGTTCGGCTGGGCCTATGACGTCCGCTGGCCCAAGCCGGAGCGCCTCGAGGCACGCCGCGCGACCACGTGACCGAACCGCTCGACGAGGGCCCGCACGACGCGCCGGTCGAACCACGCCGTGAGCCGGTGCCGATCCCGCGCGGGCGGATGTCCGGGAACGAGCGTCGGGCGCAGTTGGTCGAGGTCGGGCGCAAGCTGTTCGCGCAGAAGGGGCTCGAAGGCACCTCGGTCGAGGAGATCGCCAGCAAGGCCGGCGTCTCCAAGCCGGTCGTCTACGAGCACTTCGGAGGCAAGGAAGGCCTGTACGCCGTGGTCGTGGACCGCGAGATGCAGCGCCTGCTCGACGGCGTCACTGGTGCCCTCACGGGGGGGCATCCGCGAGAGCTGCTCGAGCAGGCGGCGATGGCGCTGCTCGACTACATCGACGCGGACCCGGACGGCTTTCGCATCCTGGTCCGCGACAGCGGGGTCGGCTCCTCGACCGGAACCTTCGCCAGCCTGATCAGCGACATCGCCTCCCAGGTCGAGCACCTGCTGGCGACCGAGTTCAAGACCCGGAACTTCGACCAGAAGCTGGCGCCGCTGTACTCGCAGGCCCTCGTCGGCATGGTCGCGCTCACCGGCCAGTGGTGGCTGGACACCCGCAAGCCGAAGAAGGCCGAGGTGGCCGCGCATCTGGTCAACCTCGCGTGGAACGGTCTGTCGCACCTCGAGGCCAAGCCCCAGATCCCGCGTTCCTGACCCGTCAGCCCGTGCCGTCGGCCCGTCGGCGGGCGACGGCGAAGAGGCGCCGGAAGGGCAGCACGGTCCCGTACGCGCGCTGCGGGTACGCGGTCCGCAGACGTGGCGCCAGGTCCGCCTCGAACTCGGCGGCCTCCTGCGCGTCGAGCACCGACAGGACCGGCCGCAGCGCGGTGCCGCGGACCCACTCGAGGACCGCGTCCCGTCCCTGCAGCACGTGCAGGTACGTGGTCTCCCAGGCGTCCACGTCGCAGCCGAGGCCGGCCAGCCGCTCGAGGTAGTCCTCCGGTGTCGCGACCGCCGGTTCACGGGCCGCCTCCTGCCCCAGGCGCTCGCGCCAGCGTGGCTGCGCTCGTACCTCGGCGATCGCCGTGTGCGACGGCGAGGCGAAGTTCGCCGGCACCTGGATCGCCAGCCAGCCGCGCGGGGAGAGGGCGTCCACCAGCCGGCCGAGCAGCTCGAGGTGCCCGGGCACCCACTGCAGCAGCGCGTTGGCCACCGCGACGTCGACCGCTCGTTCCGACGCCCAGCTGCGGACGTCGGCGAGCACGAACTCAAGGCGGGCGTCGATCGCGTGCTCCTGCGCTGCGGCCACCATGTCGGGCGAGCTGTCGACGCCGGTCACCATGGCCCCCGGCCAGCGCTGCGCGAGCTCGGCGGTGAGGTTGCCTGGCCCGCACCCGAGGTCGACGACCCACTGCGGGTCATCGGCGCCCACCCGCGCGAGCAGGTCGCGGAAGGGCCGCGCCCGCTCCGCGCCGTACCGCAGGTAGTGCTCCGGGTCCCACCGCATGGCCTCCGCCTCCGTTTCCCTCCGCTCCCCCGCCGCCTGCCGCGCCCGCCCCCTGCCGCCTGCCGCCTGCCGCGCCCGCCCCCCGCCGCGCCCTACTCCACCGACTCTTCCGAATGAACGCGGCGTTCTTCCAATAGGTCTGCAAGAACGCCGCGTTCATTGCAACGATCCCCCGGGTGACGGGAACTATCTCGACGTCGAGAGACCGCTCGTGACTAGGCTCACCGGCGTGCAGGAGCAGTCCGGGCGGGACGCGCGGGACGAGGTCGACCGCCTCGTCGAGGCGTGGCAACGGGAGCGCCCCGACCTGGACGTCTCGCCGCTGCGGGTGCTGAGCCGGATCAGCCGCCTGGCCAAGCACCTCGACCGTGCCCGGCGCGCGGCCTTCGGCGCGCACGACCTCGAGGCCTGGGAGTTCGACGTCCTGGCCGCGCTACGGCGCGCCGGGCCGCCGTACGTGCTCTCGCCCGGCCAGCTCGTCGACCGGACCCTCGTGACCTCGGGCACCATGACCAACCGCATCGACCGGCTGCAGGCCGGTGGGCTGGTCGAGCGCCTCCCCGACCCGAGCGACGGCCGCGGCGTCCGGGTCCGGCTCACCCCCGCCGGAAAGGCGCGGGTCGACGCCGCCCTGGCCGACCTGCTGACGCACGAGCGCAGCATCCTGGAGGTCCTCGAGCCGGCCGACCGGGACCGGCTGGCCGACCTCCTGCGCGACCTGGTGCACCCCTTCGAGGCCACCCGCGCCCCGGTGGACTCAGCGGGCAGCTGAACCCACGCCGAGCCGGACATCAACCAACGCCAGCCGGCATCAGCACGGCGTCGAGCGTGGCCTCGGCCCGACCTCGGCACGGCGTCAGCCGGTGTCCTCCACGACGCGGGCGCCGGCCACCGGCCCGTCGGCGCGGGCGACTGCGCGGCAGACGTCGGCCGCCGTCAGGGCGACCGCGAGATCCAGGGCGTGCTCCTCGTCACGGGCCAGGAAGGCGCACGTGGGGCCGGAGCCGGACACGATGGCGCCCAGCGCGCCGTACTCCTCGCCCACGTCGAGGGTCAGCCGCAGCCGCGGCCGCAGGGAGACCGCGGCCCGCTGCAGGTCGTTGGACAGGGAGCGCCCGAGGGCCACGGCGTCGCCCGCGCGCAACGCCGACATGAGCGCGTCAGAGACCTCCGGCTCCAGCCCGATGGCGGCCAGCCGGTCGTACTCGGCGTACACCTCCGCCGTGGACAGCCCGTGCTCGGCGAAGGCGAGCACCCAGTGGAACCGTCCCCGCGCGAGGGCGGAGGTGAGCCGGGTGCCCGTGCCGAGCCCGACCGCGGTCCCGCCGAGGAGCGCGAACGGTACGTCGGCACCGAGCCCCGCCGCCAGGGCCATCAGCTCGTGGCGCTCGAGGTGGGTCCCCCACAGCGCGTCGCACGCGAGCAGCGCGGCGGCGGCGTCGGCCGAGCCGCCGGCCATCCCCCCGGCCACCGGGATCGTCTTGCGCAGCTCGAGGTGCACGTCGGCGTCGACGCCGGTGGCCTCAGCGAGGGCGAGCGCGGCTCGCACCGCGAGGTTGTCGTCGCCGAGCGGGACGTCGCCGTCGCTGATCCCGGACAGCGAGACGCTCACCCGGCCCGATCCCGGGCTGGCCACCACCTCGTCGTAGAGGCCGACGGCGTGGAAGACGGTCACGAGGTTGTGGTAGCCGTCGGGACGTCTGGCGCCGACCGACAGCTGCAGGTTGACCTTGGCCGGGCTGCGCGCCGTCACCGCACGACGGTGGGCGGCGTGGATCGACCCGAGGTTGCTGGACACTGATCGAGACCCTAGGTCAGCCGAGCCTCGGCGAGCGACGTGAACTGCTCGAGGCTCAGCCGTTCGCCGCGCAGGCCGGGGTCGATGCCCGCCTGGCGCAGCAGCCGCTCCGCGGCCTCCGCCGAGCCGGCCCAGCCGGCCAGGGCGGCGCGCAGGCTCTTGCGCCGCTGCGCGAAGGCGGCGTCCACGACCGCGAAGACCTCCTCCCGGCTTGCTCTCGTCGCCGGCGGCGGACGGTGGTGGACGGCGACCAGCCCCGAGTCGACGCGCGGCGCCGGCCAGAAGACGCTGCGGCCGACGGCGCCGGACCGGCGGACCTCGCCGTACCAGCGCGCCTTGACGGACGGGACGCCGTACGTGCGGCTGCCGGGTTCCGCCGCCAGTCGCGCGGCGACCTCGGCCTGGACCATGACCAGGGTCCGCCGAAGGCTCGGCAGCAGCTCCCACAGGTGGAGCAGGACCGGCACGGCGACGTTGTACGGCAGGTTCGCGACGAGCGCGCTCGGCTGGTCATCCGGTACGCCCTGCAGGCGCAACGCGTCCTCGGTCAGCACCGTGAGGCGGGGCAGCAGCGCCGGCGCGCGAGACCCGACGGTGTCGGGCAGGGCCGACGCGAGCACGGGGTCCACCTCGACGGCGACCACTCGGCGGGCGACCTCGAGCAGGCCGAGGGTCAGCGAGCCCAGACCGGGCCCCACTTCGAGGACGACGTCGTCCGGACCGAGCTCGGCGGTACGCACGATGCGCCGCACGGTGTTGGCGTCGATGACGAAGTTCTGCCCGAGCTGCTTGGCCGGGCGAAGACCGAGTCGTGCTGCGATCGCGCGGACGTCGGAGGCACCGAGCAGCGGGGAACCCGCCGCCGGTGAGACCTCGCTCACGTGTAGAGCTGGGAACCGCAGACCGGCCAGGGGGAGGTTCCCCGGCGCTGGTAGAGCAGCTTGGCCCGCTTGGTCTGCTCGGCACGCGACGCATCGCGCGGGTTGCCCGTCCCGCCGACGGAGTGCCAGGTGCCGACCGAGAACTGATAGAGGCCGAAGTAGTCGCCGCCGCCGCCGACGGCGCGCGGGTTGTCACCGGACTCGCACACCGCGAGCGCGTGCCAGTTCAGGGAGTCGACGGAACGATGGCGCACGGTGCGCTTGGTGCCGTATCGCACGATGCTGGCGAGAGCGCCGCGGACGGTGGTCCGGTGCAGCACCGTCTTGCGGTACACCTTGCCGTCATGGAGCACGACCCGATAGGTGTACGCGACGATGCCGTTGCGACCGGATCGCACGAGCTTTGTCTTGCCCTTGGCCATCTTCGGGTCGGCCCGCCGGATGACCTGGTGGGCGACGGTGACTCGTGCGTGCTGGACCACATAGGTCACGCGGACGACGTGGATGTTCATGCCCGACCGCGTCGTCGCGGACTCTCCCGGGCGGACGAGGTCGTGGGCCCCGACGGTGACGTCCGCCTGTGCCAGTGCACCGCTGACGGTGTTCGCAGTGGTCATCAGTGACGTGGCCTGCCCGTCGTGGAAGACGTGGACGAGGTTCGCCGGGCGGGTCGAGGTCGAGGCGAGGGCGAGCGTGCGGGCCACCAGATGCTCGCCGGCCAGGCTGGGCTGCGAGGTGGCCAGGTCGCTCGAGGCCGAGTACGCCGTCACGGTGGCCGAGCCCGAATACGGCGCCGCCTCGTGCAGCGCTGCCGCGGAGTACGGCCCGGCCGCGCGTCGGTGCGACGCGGAGTCGGTGCCCGCGTGCAGGTACGCCGCCGTCCCGCCCACGAGGGCGGTGACGACGAGAGCGCGAGTCGCGAGCCCGGCGACACCGCCGGCTCTGCCCCGCGTCTCGTGCGGACGTACATGCGCGTGCATCAGGCTCCAGACCTCGCAGGGTCCGGGCACGGGAGGTGACCGAGGACCCGTTCACGACGCGCGGTGGTGACTGCCACGATCGGGCGCCACGCAGTGGTGGATCGGGTCCGCACGGTCACCGGGGTGGTTCCCGACCCCGGCCGACGACTCCGGCCGAACCTAGTCCACCGGCCGATGGGCGTACCACCCGATCAGAGGATTCTGTGGACTTCGTCACGCGATTCTGTGTGCCACCACGGGACGGATGGTTCAGATGTGACCGAAGGTGCGCGTGGTGGTCGCGTCGACAGCGCCGGCGAGATCCTCGACGGAGACGCCCTTGACCTCCGCCATGGCGCGCAACGTGTGCGGGATCAGGTACGAGGCGTTGGGCCGACCTCGATAGGGCGTGGGCGCGAGGAAGGGCGCATCGGTCTCCACGACGACCAGGTCCAGCGGCGCGACGACGAGTGCGTCACGTACCTGCTGCGCGTTGCGGAAGGTCACCGTCCCCGCGAACGACATCACCCACCCGCGGTCGGCGCAGATGCGGGCCAGCTCCGGACCGCCCGAGAAGCAGTGGAAGACGACGCGGTCCGGCGCGCCCTCGGAGTCCAGAACACGCACCACGTCGTCATGCGCGTCGCGGTCGTGAATCATCACCGGCTTGCCGTGGCGTTTGGCCATCTCGATGTGCCGGCGAAACGACTCCTCCTGGATCGGGCGCCCGTCCGGCGGAGTGCGGAAGTGGTCCAGCCCGGTCTCGCCGATGGCGCGCACGCACGGGTCGGACGCGAGATGGTCGATCTCCTCCCATGCCTGCTCGAGGGCGCTACGACCGTGCTCGGCGTACATCTGCGGCGCTTCGTTCGGATGCAGCGCGACGGTCGCCACGATGTGCTCGTACGTCGTCGCCGCGCGCACCGACCATCGCGAGCTGGGCAGGTCGCAGCCGACCTGCACGATGCCGCGCACACCGACGGACCTCGCGCGGCGCAACGCCTCCTCGACGTCGAGCCATGTCTCGCCGTCCCCGATGTCGAGATGGCAGTGCGAGTCGACGACCTCGCGAGGCAACGGTTCCGGCAGCTCGGGATAGGTCTGGTCGCGAGAGCCGTCCCGCCGCTGCCGAACGGGCTCAGCCGTCATGCGAGACCCTGCCGAGCACGACGGATCTGGTCGGCGTGGTCGTGTGCGTGGTCGGCGTAGATGCGCAACCAGTCGTCGATGGTGTAGGCGCCGGACTCCGAGTGCAGGCCGGCCCGCTCCCAGTCGATGTCGTCAGCCAGCGAACGCAGGATCTCGAGAGACGCGGCCCGCACCGCCGAGAACACGCCGAGCGCCGCGTCGACGGGACGATCGGCGTAGTGCAGCCGGACCGCCCATCCGGCCTCGTCGTATCCCTGGATCTGCGGCGTGCCCTCGTCGGCGATCAGTCGGCGCAGCCGCAGGTAGCTGTTCGTCTCGCTGTCGGCGAGGTGGTGCACCACCTGGCGCGCCGACCACTCCCCGGCCGCTGCCCGATCCATGTCCTCGGCCGACGCGCCCGCCAGAGCAGCACGAACCTGCGCGACACCGTCGGCGTAGCGAGCGAGCAGGTCCTCTCGGTCGTTCATGGTGCGGACTCCTCGTCGAGCCGCGGGAACAGCGCGGCGCCCTTGGCGAGCCGTGCTCCCGCACTCAGCTGCCCCCAGCGACCGGCGTCCTGGACCCGCTGGTCCGCGAGGTCCCCGAGCACCTCCTGCGCCCCGAGCATCGACCACAACCGCTGCGACGCGGTCGGCATCGTCGCGTGGTGCAGGACGGCGACGACACGCAGACCCTCGGCGGCGGTGGCGAGGATGGTGCCGACGCGAGCACGTACGACGGGGTCGGCGATCTCCTTCGCCAGCTTCCAGGGTTCCTGCGCCGTGAGATAGCCGTTCAACGTGGTCACCAGGTCTCCGACGGCGGCGATCCCGCCCGCGAAGTCGAGCACGAGGAAGCGCGCATCGGCTTCCGACGCCGCACGGGCCGCGGCGTCGGAGACATCGACCTCGGCTGGCGTGGGATCGACAGCCTCGGGGAGCACGCCGTCGAAGTAGCGGTCGGTCATGGCGGTGACCCGCGACGCGAGGTTGCCGAGCCCGTTCGCCAGTTCGGCGGTGTAGCGCGCGCTCATGTCCTCCCACGAGAAGGACCCGTCCTGCCCGAACTGGATCGCGCGCAGGAAGTACCACCGGAACGCATCGACCCCGAAGTGGTCGGTGATCTGCGACGGTGCGATCCCGGTGAGCTTGGACTTGCTCATCTTCTCGCCGCCGACGAGCAGCCAACCGTGGGCGAACACCTTGCGGGGCAAGGGAAGTCCGGCGGCGAGCAGCATCGCGGGCCAGATGACGGCATGAAAGCGGAGGATGTCCTTGCCGACGAGATGGACGTCGGCGGGGAACGTGGAGGCGAACTTCTCCGCGCCGGGGCTGCCCTCGGGGTCGTCGAGTCCCACTGCCGTGGCGTAGTTGAGCAGCGCGTCGAACCACACGTAGACGACCTGCGTCGGGTCCCACGGAACCGGGATGCCCCAGTCGAAGCTCGATCGCGAGATGGACAGGTCCTCGAGGCCCTGACGGATGAACGACAGCACCTCGTTGCGCGCACTCGCCGGCTCGACCGCTTCCGGGTGAGCCGCGTAGTGGTCGAGCAGCGCGTCGGCGTAGCGCGAGAGCCGGAAGAACCAGTTCGTCTCGGACAGCTGCTCGACGGGACGGCGATGGATCGCGCACACGAGCTGGCCGGCGAACTCGCCTTCGCCCTCCACGAGGTCGCCCGGGAGCTTGAACTCCTCGCAGTGGATGCAGTACGGCCCCTCGTAGTCGCCCTGGTAGATCTCGCCCTCGTCGTACAGCCCCTGCAGGAAGGTCTGGACGCGCTCGACGTGGCGGGGCTCGGTGGTACGGATGAAGTCGTCGTTGGCGATCCCAAGGTCGCGCCACAGCGGCCGCCACGCGGTGTCCACCAGCCGGTCGGCCCACGCCTGCGGGGTCTCGCCGTTGGCCTCCGCCGTGCGCAGCACCTTCTCCCCGTGCTCGTCGGTCCCGGTGAGGAACCACACGTCCTCGCCGCGCTGGCGATGCCATCGGGTCAGGACGTCGCCGGCCACCGTCGTGTACGCGTGCCCGATGTGCGGGGCGTCGTTGACGTAGTAGATCGGCGTCGTCAGGTAGAAGGCCTTCACTAGGTCAGGTTATCCAGCCCCGCCAGCCGGTTTCGTCGCGACGGACGCGGCGTAGACGCGGTTGCGCGGCACCCCGGTGTCCGCGGCCACCTCGGCGACCGCGTCCTTGCGGGACCTGCCCTCCCGCACCTGCTCGGCCACCATCTGCGCCAGCGCCGCGTCGTCGTACGTCGTCGCGGCGGCGGCGCCGCCGACCACGACGGTGACCTCACCACGAACGCCCGCCGCCGCCCACGCTGCCAGCTCGGCAAGCGGTCCGCGGCGGATCTCCTCGTAGGTCTTGGTCAGTTCCCGGCAGACCGCCGCCGGGCGCTGCTCGCCGAAGGCTCGCGCCATCGCGTCCAGGGACTCCGCGAGCCGGTGCGGTGCCTCGAAGAAGACCAGCGTCCTGGACTCGGTGGCCAGCGAGTGGAGGGCGCGGTCGCGTTCGCCGGCCCTGCGCGGCAGGAAACCCTCGAAGCAGAAACGGTCCACCGGCAGCCCGGAGACCGCTAGGGCGGTGAGCGCCGCCGACGGCCCCGGGACGGCGGTGACCCGTACGTCGTGCGCGACCGCGGCGGCGACCAGCCGGTAGCCGGGGTCGGAGACCGAGGGCATGCCGGAGTCGGTGACGACCAGCACCCGTTCCCCGTCCAGGAGCGCCTGGACGAGGGAGGGCGTACGCGCCTGCTCGTTGCCCTCGAAGAAGGACACGACCCGGCCCCCGATCGTGACCCCGAGGTCCCGGGCGAGGCGCCGTAGCCGTCGGGTGTCCTCGGCCGCGACGACGTCGGCCCGCGCGAGCTCCTCGCGCAGCCGCGGGGAGGCGTCGGCCGGGTCACCGAGTGGTGTCGCGGCCAGCACCAGCAGTCCAGCCATCCCCCGTGCCTACCACGCCCCGGACCCCGGCAGCGCCCCGGACCCGGGCAGCGCCGCGATGCCGGGCCGAGTCGTGGCGCTGTGGCCGGGTCGCGACGCGGGGCCGGTGGCGGCGGCGGCTTACGATGCTCGGCGTGACGGCGACGCTCGAGCGACCCACGGGGTCGCCGCCCCCGGTACCGCCCTCGGCCGAGGTCACCGCGCATGCCGAGGACCTGCGCGACCGGCTGAGCCCGCCCTTCCCCTCGCGGGGCATCCGGGGCTGGATCGGGCCGCTCGCGGTGACCGCGCTGGCGTTCTTCCTGCGGATCTGGCACATCTCCTCGCCGCGCGCGTTCGCCTTCGACGAGACGTACTACGCCAAGGACGCCTGGTCCCTGCTGCACTTCGGCTACGAGCGGCAGCCGGTCGCCAACGCCGACAACATCTTCTTGTCCGGCAACGGCCACATCTTCGGCACCTCGCCCGAGTGGGCGGTCCACCCCCCGCTCGGCAAGTGGGTGATCGCCGTCGGGGAGCTGTTCTGGGGGATCACCCCGTTCGGCTACCGGATCATGTCGGTCGTCTTCGGCACGGTCAGCGTGCTCGTCCTCTCGCGGACGGCCCGCCGCATGTTCCGCTCGGACCTGCTCGGGACCGCCGCCGGGCTGCTGCTGGCGCTGGACGGGCTGGCCATCGTGATGAGCCGGGTGTCGATGCTCGACATCTTCCTCATGGCGTTCGTCCTCTTCGCCTTCGCCTGCCTGGTCCTCGACCGGGACCGGGTACGCGCCCGGCTGCTCGACTGGTCGCTGGCGACGATGGCCAGTACGTCGGAGCCGGGGCCGCCGCCACGCGACGCGCTCGGCCCCGGGCTCGGCGTACGTCCCTGGCGGCTGCTGGCGGCGTTCTTCCTCGGCTGCGCCTGCGCCACCAAGTGGAGCGGCGTCTATTACCTGGTCGGTTTCGCCGCGATGTCGTGGCTCTGGGACCGGTCGGCGCGTCGCGCCGCGGGGATCGCGCACCCGACGCTCGCGAGCGGGAGCAAGGACCTGCTGGCCAACGTCGGGTCGTTCTTCCCCCTCGCCTTCGTCGTCTACACCGTCAGCTACACCGGGTGGTTCGTCAACAAGGGTGCCTACCTGCGCGACTGGGCGGCGACGGCCGGGGCGCAGACGAAGTACCCGTGGATTCCGGACGTGATCCGTAGCTGGTGGCACTGGCACGCGGTGACGCTGAACTTCCACGACCACCTCTACACCCCGCACGCCTACGAGGCCGGCCCCGGCAAGTGGATCATCATGGCGCGGCCGACGCAGATGTACGCGGTCTACCCGAAGTGCCCGTGGAACCCCTCGATCGACTGCGCCGCCGACATCGTCTCCCTCGGCAACCCGATCATCTGGTGGACCGGCTGCGTGGCCTTCCTCTGGTGCGTGTGGCTGCTGCTGAGCCGGTGGGACTGGCGGGCCGGCGCCACCCTCATGGGCCTCGCGGCCGGGTGGCTGCCGTGGTTCTGGAACCTCAAGCGCACGACGTTCACGACGTACGCCGTCATCTTCGTGCCCTACGTCGTGCTCGCCTGCGTCATCGCGCTCGCGTCGGTCATCGGTCCCGCCCGTGCCTCGCCGATGCGGCGCACGATCGGAGCGGCCGTCGCCGGCAGCTGGGTTCTGGTCGTCCTCGTGGTCTCCCACATCCTCTTCCCGGTGTGGACGGGAGAGCTGATCACGCGGGTCCACTGGAACCACCTCATGTGGTTCCGCAGCTGGATCTAGGGGGCACTCATGCCGGCACCGCCGTACGCCGTCACCGGAGCCACCGGCCAGATCGGCGGACGGGTCGCGAGAGCCCTCGCAGCGGCCGGGGCTGCCCAGCGGCTGGTGGTCCGGGACTCCTCCCGGGCGCCGAGGCTCCCGGGTGCCGAAGTGGCCGTCGCGTCCTACGACGACGCCGAGGCCATGCGGTCGGCGTTCGGCGGCGTCGAGACGCTCTTCATGGTCTCGGGCGAGGAGAACCCCGACCGCCTCGCGCAGCACCTGCGCTGCGTCGACGCCGCGGTGGCCGCGGGCGTCCGGCGCATCGTCTACACGTCGTACTTCGGGGCGGCACCTAATGCCACCTTCACCCTGGCCCGCGACCACTGGGCCACCGAGGAGCACATCAGGGCGAGCAGACTGGGCTGGACGTTCCTGCGGAACAACCTCTACGCGGACTTCTTGCCTCTCATGGTCGGCGAGGACGGCGTCATCCGCGGTCCCGGCGGGGATGGTCGGGTCTCGGTGGTCGCGCGCGATGACGTGGGCGCCGTCGCGGCGCGGGTCCTGCTCGACGTCGGCCGTCACGACGGGACGACGTACGGCCTCACCGGACCGGAAGCGCTGTCCTTCGACGAGATCGGGCACCTGCTCTCCGGCGCCGTGGGTCGCCCGATCAGCTATCAGGACGAGACCCTGGAGGAGGCGTACGCCTCGCGTGCCAGGTACGCCGCCCCGGCGTGGCAGGTGGACGCGTGGGTGAGCATGTACGTCGCCATCGCCGCCGGCGAGATGGCGGAGGTCACCGATGCGATCCCGCGCGTGCTCGGCCGCCCGGCGACCCCCTTCGTCGAGGTCGTCGCGCGCGGCTGACCGGCCGCTGGACCGCTGCGGGCGGGTCACCGTCGCAGCGGTGATCGTTCGGGGCGCCTGAAGCGCCACTGGTCACCGGATCGAGTGATGGTCAGGTCCTGGGCGTGGGCGTGGTCGTGGTGGGCCCAGCAGAGCAGGATCGAGTTCGCGACCGAGGTCGGTCCGCCCAGCGCCCAGGGGATGACGTGGTGCACCTCGCACATCCTTGGCGGGGCGTGGCAGCCGGGGTAGGTGCAGTGCTCGTCCCGGGCGATCACAGCGCGCCGCTGCTGCGGGGTGACGGTGCGACGGGCGCGCCCGACGTCGAGCGGCTCGCTGGCGGGGCCGAAGACGATGCGCGTGACCTCGGCGTCGCAGGCGATGCGGTCCAGCACCACTCTGGGGATCGGGGTCTGGGTGTTGGTGAGGGTGGCGGGGTCGACGCCGGCGGCGTGCGCAGCGGCGACCAGGGTGGGGTAGTCGACG
The DNA here is from genome assembly GCA_035506535.1 of Actinomycetes bacterium. NCBI lineage: Bacteria > Bacillati > Actinomycetota > Actinomycetes > Actinomycetes bacterium. Next base: position 23,281 of record DATJPE010000082.1, read on the forward strand.
GTGACGTTCAGGTGGGGGCGCACGACCGCGTCGCGGGCGTGCTGCCCGCTGTCGAGGGCGAAGCGGGCCATCGCGGTCAGCGCGTCGGCGGCACGACGACGCGGGGTGCGGGTGTCGCCGGCGTCCGGAACGCCGGTGATGGCACGCAGGGCGGTGCGCAGCAGCTCACCGCTCTCGTGCGAGACGAAGCCACTGATGTCGGTGCCGTCGGTGGTGTCCGCGAGCTCCAGCCAGTACCCGTCCCGGCTGCGCTCACGCGCGGCGTAGCTGCGGTCGTCGGCGTCGGGATCGACGCGGTAGCCCCAGTACCGCAGCGCGCGCGAGAATGCCCAGCAGTCCAGCTCGGCGGCCTTGTCGAGCAGGAACGCCTCCCCGGTCTCGGGGTCCTCGAGAGCGGCGATGCGCGCGGGGGAGGTCGGGGCGTGCCGGGCGAGCAGCTTGGCCTTGTCCAGGGAGAGCCGACCCGCGCACAGCGCGGCGGCGGTCAGCGGCAGGTGCTCGCGCAGGGTCTCGGCGAAGGCCAGGTCGCCGCGCTGGGTGCCGAGCGTGGTGTCCTCGCTGCGCGCCAGCGCGGCCGGCATCGAGCGGGAGCCGTCCAGCGCCCACGACCCCGAGGAGGACACGTTGGCCAGGGCGGCCGCACGTACCCCGGCCAGGCGGCTCATCACACCCCCGATCCCCGCGGCGAGCTCCTGCGCCTCACTGCCCGACATCGCCGCCACATCCAGGGCGGCGAGCCGGTCGGTGATAGCCGCCAGCTCGTTGAGGACCTGCATCACGACTCCCCCGGTATTCGAACGTCTGTATGAACAGTAGGGGAGCCCACCGACAGACCCAAGCCCCAGATCCCAGGCTGTGGAAACAGATTCGGCCGGTCTGGCCGGACGCCGCGCGCCGGCGGAGAACGCCCGCGCGGGTCTAGCCGAGAGGCAGGTCCTGCGAGGCCTTCGTCCGCCACTGCGCGTCCGGGGCGGCGGCGCGTACGAGCCGGATCGCCCGCTCGAAGTACGTGATGAGTCCGGGGTCGGTGACCAGGGCGCCTTCTCGCCGCACCGCCTCGAGCCAGGCCAGGTCGCGCGCGACATAGGCGACATAGGCCTGCTTGGCTCGTACGAGGCCGCGGTTCCACGGCATCACCCGCAGGCGCGAGCACGCCCGCTGCGCCTTGCGCACGTCGGCCGCGCCGGACGCGGCGGCTCGCCGGACCAGCGACGAGGAGAGCACCCGGTCCGTGCTGACCGGGGCCGTCGGGTCCGAACGTGCCCCGATCGTCGCCAGGGCTGCCGTGGACACCGCGCCCTGCGCCGAGCCGATGCACGAGATCAGCGCCGCGTACTCGCGGGAGCGCTCGTGGCGCTGTGCCCAGAGCGCCCCTGAGGACAGGACCAGTGCCAGCACCGCGACCAGCGAGGTGACCACACGAAGCCGTCGGCTCATGCCGGTGCGGGGGCTGCCGGCCAGCACCTCGACGTCGTCGTCGACCCGGACCCCGTCCGCCCAGTCCGCCGGTTCCCACCTCGAGTCGGCGGGTACGTCGACCAGCCCGGGGTCGGGGTCGGTCGCCGGCCACGTCGCCATGCCCCTAGTCTGCGACACTCCATCCCATGGCAGCGGTCCCGCCCGTCCGTCATCTGATGCGGGCCAAGGATCTCGCCGACGCGCGCTTCTTCGAGCCGCTGGGCGTCGACGACCTGGCCCGGGCGGCCGGGCTGTCGCGCGCGCACTTCAGTCGGGAGTTCCGGCGCTGGTTCGGCGAGTCGCCGCATACCTACCTGCTGACTCGACGGCTGGAACGCGCCGCCGCCCTGCTGCGCAACACCGACCGCTCCGTGGCCGAGATCTGCATGGCGGTGGGACTCGCGAGCGTGGGCTCGTTCACGTCGTCGTTCACGCGGACATACGGGATGCCGCCGACGGCCTACCGCGCGACGTACCCGCCGGCGGTGACCCACGCGAGGCTGCCGACGTGCGTCCTGCGGGCGTACGGCCGTCCGGCGCCGGTCGGCACGACCCGCGCCCTTTCGCCGGAGGAGACAGCACACCAGGAGAAGACCAGGGTCCTCACGCCCGCCTAGCCTTCCGGCAAGTGACGCCACCAAGGAGGCACAGGGTGATCAGGATCTCGACGGCGCAGCTGTGGGTGCACGACCAGGACGTCGCGCTCGACTTCTACACGCGCAAGGTCGGCTTCGAGGTGCGCATGGACGTGACGTTCCCAGAGCTCGGGAACTTCCGATGGCTGACCGTGGGCCCGGTCGGCCAGGACGACGTGGCCATCGTGCTGATGGCGATCCCGAGTCCGCCCGTCATGGACGAGGCGACGAGGGAGGACGTGCGAACCCTCATGGGCAAGGGCTTCGCCGGCACCGTGTTCCTCACGACCGACGACTGCTGGAAGGCCTACGAGGACATGAAGTCGCGCGGCGTCGAGTTCTTCGGCGAGCCCGAGGAGCAGCCCTACGGGATCGACACCGGCTTCCGCGACCCGTCCGGAAACAACCTGCGGATCGGCCAGCTCCGCGACGACCTCGGGCGTCTGTGACAGCCCCGCTCCCCAGTGACCGGCAGGACGTGGGGTCACCCATCGCGGAAGATCCTTGCGTCGGGCCGGAAGGACGCGCTACCCCACAGAGAAGTAGATGCCTGCCGCCAGCATGACCACCCCGCACGTCAGCGTCCACGTCCGGAACCTTCGAGGAACCGCTCCGAGCAGGCCAAGGGCCGCGACCACCACACCCGCTGCCACGCACAGCCACGGAGACAGGAACAGCAGCACGCAAGCCAGAGAGAGACCGCCCAGCAGCAGTGCTATGCCGGGCAGATGATCGACTGGGGACGACGTCCGGCCTTGGCCGTCCTCCGGGACGACCTCTCGCGGCGTACCTCGACGCGCGAATCTGAGACCGATACCAACAACAGCCGCGAATTCAAGAAGAAGGACGATCAAGAAAGCCAGAAGGAAGGCTCCGCCCACCAGACTCGGCATCAGGACCGCAACGGGGACCGCGGCCTGCGGGGCCGCGATGAACAGCCAGATCCCGGCGAAGCTCGCGTCGGCCGACGGTGTCAGGTAGACGATGTATTCCCATGCGGTCAGGCCCATGACGAGCACCAGGTAGGCGATCAGAGCGCCGAGCCATCGAGGGACGGTTCCGACGAGGTCCCTCAAGCTGCCGGAGTGAGCCGTCATCGAACCTGCTCCGCCATCAAGGAGCCGGCCACTCGGGAGCCAGTCCGCGCATGAGCTTGGAGTGGGCGTCGGCACGTCCTCGGCATGTCCCCTGCCTACAGCCAGCCCAGTGTCGGAGCTTCACGGGTCATCGCGCCAGCGTGAAACAGAGTATCGACCGGCGAGGGCTCTGGTGGACGATGCGGCACTTTGCCCCCCATCCGCTAGCCCGTGCTAGTGCCCCTCTTCCAAAGCCGAGTCAACGAACTCACTCTGATGCCAATGCGCCGAGAACCATACGTTCGGTACCCGGATAGCTCGACTCGTTGGATCTCGTGGTCGGACGCCTTGATGCCACCCCCGCTGAGCCCGACGTACATCGACCCGAACTCGACCGTCGACGCCCAGACGTCAGGCGCCAGATCCATGTACAGGAACTCACGTCGGCACCCATCGATCACGAAACTCCTCGTGTGCCACCCCGATGCCGACTCCGGCTCCTCCCCGGACCGTACGCGTCGCTCCTGCTCTCTCATCTTGTCCAACTCATCGTGAGGCAGCCCCAAGAAGTCCATGGCTGCGCCCGCGCCCATCGTGAAGCTATGGAGGCTCGTAATCTCTCCCAGTCCCCCGTGCGGCCCCGTGGGGAACCTCTCGCGATGAAACGCGGTCGCGATCTGGACCCAGCCGGTGCCGTCCTCGTGACGAAGAACCGCGTACTCGATCAACCGAGTGTTCGGCCGATAGCTAGTTGATTCCAGCCACCTCTTCCCGGTGAAGCTCTCATCGAGACCGAACGCGTACCCGAAGGGCAGCTCGAGGTCATCCACGTGAGTCACCTAACCACCTGACGTCGGGCAGGTATCAGCGAAAGAGCCTGCTGAACACTTCCGTGACAATTGGTTACGCGGCCTGCGCGTCTGGCGACGCAAGGGCTAGAGCCAGCCACGGTCCTCCGCCACCCGGACGGCCTCCGCCCGCGTGCGCGCGCCTGTCTTGCCGATCGCCGAGGACAGGTGGTTTCGCACCGTTCCCTCGGACAGCACGAGCGCGCTGGCGATGTCTGCCACGGTGCCGCCATCCCGGGCCACCTGCAGCACCTCGCGTTCCCTAGCCGTCAACGGGTTGTCGCCGGTCGCGAGGGTTTCGGCGGCGAGCGCGGGGTCGACGACTCGCAGTCCTGCGTGCACCCGTCGGATCGCGTCGGCCAACTGGTCTGCAGGTGTGTCCTTGACCATGAAGCCAGTGGCCCCAGCCTCCATCGCCCGACGCAGGTAGCCGGGCCGACCGAACGTTGTCACGACCAGGACACGAGTGCTCGGGAGCGACTGACGGAGTCGAGCGGTCGCGGAGATGCCGTCCAAGCCAGGCATCTCGACATCGAGAAGGGCCACGTCCGGGTGAGTCTCGAGAGCTGCCGACACGACCTCATCGCCGCGACCGACCTCGGCCACGACCTCGAGATCGGCCTCGAGGGAGAGCAGTGCGGAAAGAGCACCGCGCACGAGATGCTGGTCGTCGGCGAGCAGGAGCCTGATCACGCAGGGTCCGGGGCCCGCCGACCGAGGTCGACCAGGAGTCGGAATCCACCGGCGGGTGGCGAGTCGGTCAACAGCCGCCCCCCGGCCTGGGCGACCCGTTCCCGCAGACCGCGAAGGCCGGTCCCGTCGGTGCCGGCACCGACCGACCCGCGCCCGTCGTCAGACACCTCCAGGGTCTCCGGTGTGATGACCACGGTGCAGGAACGGGCGCCGCTGTGCCGGAGCACGTTCGTGACCCCCTCGCGGACGGCGAACCCGAAGAGACGCTGCGACTCGGGAGGCACCGCCACCGTCGTGTCGGGGTCGGGCAGGCGCGCGGCGATGCCCGCGCTGTCCAGAGCGCTGCGCGCCGACGCGAGCTCACTGGCCAGCGAGACCTCGCGTGACCCGGTCACCGTCGCCCGAATGTCTCGCAACGCTTCCCGCGCGAGGCGCTCGACATCCGCGATCTCGGTTGCCGCCCGCTGAGGGTCGATGGAGGTGAGACGTCGGGCGAGCTCAGCCTTCTTGGTGATGACGGTGAGGCTGTGGCCAAGGATGTCGTGCAGGTCGCGAGCCATCCGCTCGCGTTCCTCGAGGACGACCAGTCGCGCATCCTCCTCCTGCGCGGCCACCAGGGCGCGGTTGCGCTCAGCCATCCGGACGACTCCGAACATGGCCATCGAGGCGGCCAGGATCGAGAACGCTTGGTTGGCGGGGTCGGTCCACCCTGGCACGACCAGCGTCAGCGCGACCGCGATCACGACGAGGAGGAGCGATGCCGGGATAGCTCGGTCCACGGGGAGCGCCGCCTGTGCAGCGACTCCGACGAACACCAGCGTGTTGAGACCCGACTGTCCAGCCAACGGCAGGATCGCCAGCGCGATGACGAACATGGCCAGCGGGAACACCCAGGCACGCGGATGACGATTGAGCCGGAACGGTCCGGAGACCCCGATCAGGTAGATCAGGGCGAAGGCGCCGAGGAGCGCGACGCCCAGACCCCTCAACCAGATCGACTGTCCGCTGTCGACGATGTCCTGCAGCGGCTGCACGAGGAACACCAGCCACACCGCCGCGAAGACGATCCCGACGCGCCAGCCGGGGCGGCGGGAAGCGCCCCGATCAACGGTCCCGGACGGCAGCTGATACCAAGCACGAGCCACGGTGGCAGGGTACGTCGGGGACATGTCAGATCCGAAGGGTGTCGCGAACGTAGGCCCGCCGGGCGAGCCTGGCCAGGACAACCGTCCATACGGCCAGCACGAGCCAAGCCTTCAACGGCCACCACTCCTGCGTGTACGCCGACTGCCCCGCCTGTACCAGCCAGTACGACGGCAACAGCTGAACCGCGTCATGCAGCCATCCGGTGTCACCGCCGACCGGTCCCCACGCACCGCCGAGCAACGCGAACAGTGCCGAGGTTCCGCCGAGGGCCGGCCCCATCGAATCGATCGTGAGCACGTGCCCGAACCAGATGCCCATGGCAGCGAAGGGGACGAGGCCGAGGAGGATCAGCAGGGTCATTCGTACCCATGACCCGAGTGAGAGCGTTACGCCGAAGGCGATGCCAGCCGTGTAGAGGAGGACGATGCTGGTCACCGCCACCGCGTAGCCGCTGAGCACCTTCGCCCCGAAGTACGTCCGCACGCTCAGCGGCGTCAAGCGCAGCTGGCGCACCCAGCCGACGGCCCGCTCAGCGGCTATCCGCGCGCCGCCGGCGATGGTCGCTGTCATCGAGCCCCAGGCCACCATTCCCACCATGGAGTACAACACGAGGGGAATCCCGGTTCCGGCGAAGTCCTTGGCGTCCCGGTTGGCACTCACCGTGATGACGTACAGGATCAACGGAAACGCCAAGGAGAACGCGAAGAATCGCCAGTTGCGGTAGCTCCGTAGCACCTCGAAGCGAACATACGTCGCCGTGATCACGCCGACACCTCGCTGTCAGGGGCCGAAGACCCGGTGGGCCGTACCGATTCGGCACCGTCGCCAACCAGCTGCCGGAAGGCCTCGTCGAGGCCGCCGCCTCGAACCTCGATGTCGCGCAGCTGCTGATATCTCGGGAGCAGCGCGCGCAGGGCTTCGTCGGAGTTGCTGCACGCGAGAACGATCGAGTCGCCGCGTCGGTCAGCACCCGTGACGCCCGGGAGCTTCAGCAGCTCGGACGGTTCGATGTCGGGAAGGGTGGCGCGGATCGTCCGGACGTCGACGATCGATTTCACCTCGGTCGCCGACCCATCTGCGACGATCCTCCCCTGTGCCATCAGCACGATGCGATCCGCGAACTCGTCGGCTTCTTCGAGGTAGTGAGTGGCGAAGACAACCGTCCGCCCCTCGGCGGCATATCCCCTGATTGCATCCCAGAAGGCGTGACGGGCCTGTACGTCGAGTGCGGCGGTGGGCTCGTCCAGGATGAGCAGGTCCGGGTCACTGACCATCGCGATCGCGAACCTGACCCGTTGGGTCTGGCCGCCCGACAGCTTGTTCGCCTGCTTGTCCGCGACCTCTGCCAGGCCGGTGAGCTCGAGGACTCGGTCCACCTCGCGCGGCCGCGAGTACAGCGACGCCATGACCCCGATCAGCTCACGGACCGTCGTGTTCATGATGAGACCACCGGTCTGGAGCATGGCTCCGACCTTGCCGGCCGCGATCGCCTCGGCTGGGGACCCGCCGAACAGCTCCACCGCACCGGAGTCGGCTCTACCCAGGCCGAGCACGATGTCCAGGGTCGTCGACTTGCCGGCGCCGTTCGGGCCGAGAAGGGCTACGACCTCTCCGGGCGCGATCGTCAGGTCGATGCCGTCGACGGCTTTCGAGCCGCCGTACGCCTTCCGTACGTCACGAAGGGCGATCACGGGCGCATGCATGGCTGTCATGCCCACGAGACTGGTCGGCGAGCCGCGATCTGCTAAGTGCGAGGCGTCCTGATCACGTCATGACATCTGTCATGGAGACGCCAGATCGGCCGTTGCGGCTGCTGGACCGCACCTGCGGATGTCGGGCGCGCGGCTGCCAGCCCCAAGACCTCAAGGTGTGCACTATGACGCGACACAGGTGGCACCGATGTCGCGAGACATCACACTTGTGGAGCTGAGGGGATTTGAACCCCTGACCCCCTCGATGCGAACGGTAAAACGGACACCTCCCGCCGTCGCGAGCCCCGATGTCGCTAAGGTCAGAACCCTTGTAATGACTTCATAAATGGCCGCTCAGAGATGTCCAGTGTTGCTTCGTGTCGCCTCGCACCATCTCACCCGGCGAGGGTCAAATGAGGGTCAAGGACGCCTACACTCGACCCGGAGCAAGGCGCGCGGGACTGGAGGTGAGCCGCCCTGGGCCACTCACGCAGACGGCGCGGCCGAGACGGTCAGCCCCGCTTCACTGCCTACTACGACGATGGCCGGGGTCGCCGCCGCTCCGCTGGGACCTTCCCCAGTCAGAAGGCCGCGGACAAGGCGTGGCAGCAGGCCGAAGCCCGGGTCGCCGAGGGCCGTGGTGGCCAGAGCCAGCGCGGCCGGCTCACCTTCGAGCGATACGTGCGCGAGGAGTGGTTTCCGAACCATGTGATCGAGCTGAGCACCCGCCAGAACTACACCTACTGCCTTGAGCGGAACGTGCTGCCGTTCTTCGGTGAGTTCCGGATGGTCGACGTCATGCCGGGCGATGTCCGCGAGTGGGTAACTGGCTTGCAAGCCGCTGGGGTGAAGCCGCCCACGATCCGCTACGCGATGACCGTGCTCTCCGCGGTCTTCACCACCGCCCTCAACGACCAGATCACTTTCCTGCACCCGTGCATGGGCGTGAAGACCCCAGCGGTTGCCACGAAACGCCGGCGGATCATCACCCCGGAGCAGTTCGCCGACCTGCTCGCCGCGCTGCCGTCACGTGAGTTGCAGCTGCTGGTGGAGACCGACATCGAGACGGGGCTGCGCTGGGGCGAGCTCATCGAGTTGCGCAAAGGTGACATCGACTGGGACACACGAGTGCTCACGGTCTCACGGGTCGCAGGGGAACTCGCGTCCCGGTTCACCCCTGACGGCCAGCGTTTCTTCGTCAAGGCCTACCCCAAGGACACCGAATGGCGGGCCCTCACCCTCTCCACTCACATCGCGCGACAGCTCGAAGCTCACGCGGCGCCCCTCGGAGACGACGACCTGCTGTTCCGCGCGCCCCATCCCGTCGGAGCCGCTCGCCGGCGCCGACCCGAGACTCTGCCCGACCCCGTCACTTTGGGCGTGACCGCTCCGAACGAGTTGGGTCGCTGCTACCTGCACGGCACCCTCTCCGCCTACAGCGCCGGGAGATGCCGCTGCCAGTACTGCAAAGACGCAGTCGCCGCCTACCGAGCCCAACGCCGCGCCGACGGCAAGGACCAGCCGAGGCGACCCCGAACTTTGGACACCGACGGCCACATCCCCCGCGCCTGGTTCCGTCAACAAGTCTGGACTCCCGCACTTCGAGCCGCCGGTGTCGGGTTCCACGTCCGCTTTCACGACCTCCGACACGCCCACGCCTCCTGGCTGCTCGCCGGCGGAGCCGACATCCAGATCGTCAAAGAACGCATGGGGCACTCAAGCATCACCACGACTCAGAAATACCTGCACACGCTCCCTAACGCCGACCAAGCGGCCGTCACCGTGTTGGACGCGATGCGCAGGGGCGCTGTCTGACCGGCGCGCTGTCAGCGTCCGATGACGAGGCCGGCCGCGTGATACGCGACAACGCAAAGTAGGACGAGCGCTAGGGGCCACAGCAGCCGCGGACGATGGCGCCATATGAGGAGGGCCCCGACAGTAACCACCGCTAGCTTGGCACCGAAGCCCACAAGACGAACAACGGGGTTCGCCTCAGCGACGCGATGCGATGCGATGCCGACCCAAGTGGCAGCTGCATCAACTCCGTTGGCAGCAAGCAGGATCGCGAGCGCCAGCATGATTCTCGCGCTGAGGGACTCACAGAACACCAAGCAAGGAAACGCAACGACTGCCGGGATTGATGTTGTAACCGCCGCCCAGGTGAACGCGGCTCCGCTGGTTCCCGCTACCGACTGCGGTGCGCTGAACGGATGCCCATCAAGGACTGTGTCCGCGCCCGTTGGCACGAGACCGCGCCACGACAGCCACTGCCACAACGTCAACACCGCAATCGTTGCGACGGCGGCCGCGACTATTCGCAATCTGCACCGAAACCCGTCGCCAGGCATATACAGGGCGGCCCCGGCCCCGGCAGCTCCGATGGCCAAGGTGGGAAGCATGCATCCAAGCCAGCCTGGCACGTCACCGGCACGCCCGAGCACTGCGTTGGTGGCAACCATTGACACCAACCAAAGTAGGAAGGCCGTGGTGGCGACAGCGGCGAGGCGAACCTCCCGAGACGGAGGCTTAGATGGAGGTGCCCCCTGGGCGGGGACGATCGCTCGTGACCCGGTGATCGCCTTGCATGCCGTGAATGCCAAGAGCCAGACCAGTCCGAAGTCAACAATCGGCGCCAGCAGACCTGACACCACCACCGCCGCGTTGGACCGCTCGTGCCAACCTTGGTAGTGCTCCCATCCGTGAGAGATTCCAGCTGGCCAGCCAGGAAGCCGCCCACTCGGCGATGTCCGGTCCCGGTGAACCAGCGCGACAGTGATAGCGAGCGCGATCGCGGAAGCCAACCTAGGGGAAGGCAGGTGTCCACGTATGGGAATTTGAGCTGCGCTAATGGCGATTGCCGTCGCGACGCAAGTCCAGAATGCAATCGATGCTAGGTCGTAGCGGAATCCATGTCGGAGCCAGTCCCAAGCAGGCGTCTGATAGCGGTAGCTCGCAGGTGGCAGGGATGCCGTGTGCGTGTAGAGAAGGCACTGCAAGAGCACCCACCCCAACATTGACGCAGGCAGGATTACACCGCTGGCCCAAATCCGGCGCCAGTCCTTGCCCAACCGCCAGGTCGACGCCGACAGGGCCCCCGAACCAACCGTCACATACTGGTCATCGGTACATGTGCGGTCTGTCTGTACCGGTCTATCTGTACCGGTCTGCACGAGCGGGGCGAGCCGCCGCGAGAGTAGTTCCCCCTCACCCGAGGATCATCGCTGCGCCTGGCCGACGCGACCACCTTCGTCACTTGGCCTGAGTGACAAGTTTCACCCGTTCGGCGTAGCCTCCTGGCCGTGGCGCTCGAAGGGGCGCCGCTTCACGAAGAAGCAGCCGATCCAAAACAAGTACTGCGCATAACTCGAATTCTGCTTGTGCAGCATAGCCACGCAACAAGTTTCTTCAGAAAACCATTCGATACCGGAGGCGAATGTGACACCAAATTCGATCAGCGTAGAAAGTCCAATGGACCCTGGAATTCGCGAACGAAGCCGGAGAACTCACAAGTCATTGTCGGCGCTTACCGGTGTCGTCGTGACGGCAATGCTGGCCGTCCTCGTACCGGCCGTTAGCGCGCAGGCAACCTCGTACGGAGATCAGACGGTTTATGGAGTGCCGAGTTCCGCACAAGAGGCATCGTTCGACAATTCCTCCGGAACCGGAGAGGGCGTCTTCTTTATAGTGGGCGGTATCCGGCTCTTTGACGAGCAAGACGGCACTGTCATCACAGACACCTCAGGGCGCGAGGAGACCATCTGCACGACTACTTCGGGCTCACGAGTCTCTCCATTTTCCTTCTACAGCGGTGGCTGGTACAGCGGGCATACCCTTGGCGTCGTTTACTTTGACAACACAAAACCAAGCGGTGATGCGCACTCTTACGTTTCCTGGAATGGTCACAACTGGCAGATATCTGGAGCCACCAACGCGCATAGTTGATAGTTCTAACAACCCACCAATATTCGTCGAATCTGAGGAGGCTATTGCTAAGCCAGGCCGTCAACGGCACCCCGGGGCGATCGCTGCACCGACTTGCCTGGTTCGTAGTCCCGAGGACGTTGTGATCAGCGTGGCGTGAGCGGATAGACGAAGACCTCCGGTACGGAGGGGGTTACCACACCAACCCTCGCCCGGAGGTCTTCGTTGATCCACGCCAACGCCCCGCTGACCCCGATCGGTCGTCAGCGCCTCGCCGAGTCGATCGTGGTGCACGAGTGGCCGGTGCGTCGGGCCGCCGAACGGTTCCAGGTGTCGTCGGCGACGGCGTCGAAGTGGGCGGCGCGCTACCGCGATGGGCTGCCGATGACCGACGCGTCCGCGGCGCAGCCCGTCTCGCTGCCCGCGACGGCTGAAATGGCGGATCGTCAAGCTGCGGTACTGCCGACGGTAGGAGCCGCACCGCATCGCCGCATCCTCGGTGTGCGCGGGCCTCAACGGGGAATGGACCTCTGGCGTCAGACATGTGCATCGTGGGTGCTACCGTCGAAGCCGGAAACCGTTGTCCCGTAACGTGATTCTGGTTGGTGTCGGTTCGTGTTGTCCAGTGCGAAGATCGGCCGATCGTCGTGGCGGTACTACCAGGCCACGGTCGCTGGCGGTGCGTGCGAGTACTACAGCGAGAACGGGGAGGCGCCCGGCCGCTGGCACGGCAGCGGCCTCCCTCAGCTTGGTCTGCTGGCGGGCGGGGTGGTCGAGGAGCGGGAGCTGGAGGCGCTGTTCGGGCGCGCCCTCTCCCCGTCCACGGGCGAGCAGCTGGGTGCGGCGTGGGGCGATCGGTCGGTCACCGGGTACGACCTGACGTTCTCCGCCCCGAAGTCCGTCAGCGCCCTCTGGGCGCTCGGTGACGGGCACTGGGTGACGGAGATCGAGACCGCGCACGCCGCCGCCGTGAAGGCGGGTCTGGACTACCTGCAGCAGGTCGCGGGGTACTCCCGGCGCGGCCGCAACGGCATCCACCAGGTCCCGACCGCCGGGTACACGGCCGCGTTGTTCGACCACGGAACCTCCCGCACCGGAGACCCGCAGCTGCACACCCACGCCCTGGTCGTGAACAAGGCGCGCTGCGCCGACGGGGCGTGGCGCACCCTGGACGGGCACGAGGTGTACCACCACAAGAAGGCCGCCGGGGCGCTGTACCAGGCGGCACTGCGCGCCGAGCTCACCCACCGGCTCCCCGTCCTGTTCGGGGACGTCTCCGAGCACGGGCAGGCCGACATCACCGCCGTGCCCGAGCAGCTCCTGCAGGCGTGGTCGAGTCGGACCAGCGCCGTCATGTCGGACGCGGTCCCGACGATCGCCGACGCCGAGGAGGCCCTCGGTCGATCGGTCACCGCGGATGAGCGGGCCCGGATCATCAAGGCCGCGGTCCTCGCCACCCGACCGCGCAAGGAGCACCACGCCGGCGGCCCGGACCGCCGGACCACCTGGGCCGCGCAGGCCGCGGCGCACGGCATCACGCCGGGGAGTCTGCTCGACGCCGTGGCAGGAGCGTCGGCGGCAAGCCCTAAGGCAAGCCCCGGCGCAACCCCACCCGTGGCGACACGGCCCGAAGTGTTAGCGCGGGACGCGCTGCTCGCCGACGCGGTGTCCGTGGTCGGCCGGTCGAAGGCGGTGTGGTCCCGCGCGGACCTGACCATCGCCATCGCCGCCCGGATCGACCGCCTGGATGAGCCGAAGCCAGCGACCGCAGCCGACACTGTCGCACTGGTCAGCGACCTCACCGACACCGCTCTCGAGGTCGGCCCGGGTGGCCGGAGATGGCGGGCGAACCGTGGTGTCGGCCCCCTCGGCCGGAGCGGTGTGGTGCCCCTGGGCCTGGACCAGGCCGGCGACACCGCCCGCGCCTCCGACCCCCGGTACGCCTCCGCCGAGCTGGTCGCCATGGAGGCACGCATCATCGGCCACGCCATGCTGCGCATCCCGCTCACCGCCGCCCGGCTCGCGCAGGCCGCCCTCGACCTCGACGCCGCCACCGCGGGCATCGCAGACTCAGGGTCGGGCCTGTCCGCGGAGCAGCGCGAGGCGGCGGTCATGCTGCTCGCCGCCCAGGACCGGATCAGCGTGATGACCGCCCCCGCCGGGGCAGGGAAGACCACCACGATCGGCGCCGCGGTCCGCGCCTGGCGCGCCACCGGTGTCCAGGTCAGCCTGCTCGCTCCGTCCGCCCGCGCCGCCGCCGAACTCACCACGGCTGCAGCGGGCGCCGGGGGCACAGGGGAGGCTGGGACCACGGTCGCCCGGTGGCTGCTCACCCATGACAACCAATCCCGTCGCCGCGCGCCAGGGGGCGGGCGGTCGGTGATCCTGGTCGATGAGGCGTCGATGCTGTCCACCCTCGACCTGGACCGCGTCTTCACCCACGCCGTTGTGAGCGGCTCCCAGGTGGTCCTGGTCGGCGACCCCGCGCAGATCGGCGCCGTCAACGCACCCGGCGGCATGTTTGCCCACCTCACCGAGCTTCTCGCCCGCGATCGGGTGGACCTGAATGAGCTGCACCGCTTCACCCACCCTTGGGAGGCCGACGCGTCGCTGCGGCTACGCGCCGGCGACCCGGCCGCGCTGCGCGCGTACCTCGACCACGACCGGATCCACCCCGCCAGCGACATCCAGGACGCCGCCGACGCTGTCTTCGACCGCTGGCAGGAAGTAGTGGACGCCGGGCGGGACGCGTTGATGCTCGCCCAGTCCTGGGCCGACGTCACGGCCTTGAACACCCGCGCCCGAGCCGCCGCCATCGCCCAAGGCCACGTGCACGGCCCCGATCTCCTGACCGTCGTCTCCCGCAGCGCGAGCACCCGCGGGCACCCGGAACCCCGCAGCTGGCGGGCCGGGGACCTGCTCCTCGCGAAACGCAACACGACGAGCATCCGGCTCGGGCGCCGGCAGCTCCGGAACGGGGACCGGCTCCGCGTCCTCGACGGCGCACCCGGCGGCGGGCTGCGGGTCCAAGCCCTCCACGACGACGCGATCACCGACCTGCCGGTCGACTACCTCGCCCGGCACGCCGAGTACGGGTGGGCTACCACCATCGACGCCGGGCAAGGCGCCACCACCGACATCGCTGTCCTGCTCGCCCGCACCGGACTCGACCGGGAACACCTCTACGTCGCGATGACCCGCGGACGCAACGAGAACCACGTCCACACCACCCCCGAAACCGACACCGGCGACGCCGGACCCCACCGCACGCGAACCTCGGCCATCACGGCCGGACCCGTGCCGGTCGACGAACAACAGGCCGCCGTGAGCCTCCTGGCGCGCGCGTTGGCCACCTCAGGCAGCGGCCAGGCGGCGCACGCCGTCATCGGCCGTACCCAGACGTCGCGCCAGCGAAGTTTGAGGCTGGCCGCAGACCAGGCGAGGCGCCGCGACCCCGTTGTGGCGCCGCCAGGCGACGACACGCGCATGTTGACCCGCTAGGCGCACACCTCCTGACACCACCCGCGATGCGCCGGCACGAGCAGGGCGACCCTGCGGCCGCAAGACTCGAGGACTGGC
The DNA here is from genome assembly GCA_035506535.1 of Actinomycetes bacterium. Classification (NCBI taxonomy): domain Bacteria; kingdom Bacillati; phylum Actinomycetota; class Actinomycetes; species Actinomycetes bacterium. The sequence goes on from DATJPE010000082.1 coordinate 38,328, forward strand.
GGGCAGTGACCCTCGATGTTCAGGGGTCTCTTTGCACACCTCTAGGTACGGGACGTCAGCCGGCGACCCGCCCCGTCCGAGAGGAGCAGACCATGACCCGCGACGAGCTCGACCACCTCCCCCCGATGCTCGACGTCCCAGCCGCCGCCCGCGTCCTCTGCATCGGGCGAACCCTCGCCTACGAACTCGTCCGCACCAACCGCTGGCCCACCCCGGTCCTCCGTGTCGGCAAGCTGATCAAGATCCCCAGCGCACCGCTCCTGAAGCTGATCGACGACGGAGGAGCGGACCACCAGCGAGAGTCCGCCTAGGAGACGCCGGGGATCGACAGCCCAACGAAGCGCTGACTGATGCGCGCCACCGAGTGAGCGTGGTCAGACCCGCGAAGTGCCGCCCAGTTCAAGGGTCAAACGAGGGTCAAGGCCTTGAAGTGCAGCCGCCGGCTGGTGTGCGAATGGCCTCTGACCAGGCCATACATGGTGGAGCTGAGGGGATTTGAACCCCTGACCCCCTCGATGCGAACGAGGTGCGCTACCGGACTGCGCCACAGCCCCCTGAATCGGGAGACACGAGGTTACCAGGAGCGCGCGGTGCCGAGGCCGGGGCGAGGTGCCCAGCGGGGGCTCAGTCCCCGACCGCTCGCCGGCGCTCGATGACCACCTGACCGGTCACGATGCTGTCGCCGGAGGCCCGCTCCAGGCGTACCTGGCTGGCCTCCTCGGCCTCCAGCCGCGCCTGCTCGCGGCGTTCCTCCTCCAGGGCCGCCAACTCGTCCTCGTCGAGGTGGCCCGAGGTCCATGCCCCGGGGGCGGTCAGGTCGATGACACGCACGGAACGCGGTGCCTTCGGCGCGAGCACGTACGTCGGCAGCGGCACCGGGACCGGTTCCCAGGTGCCGTCGTCGGCCTGGGCGTCGTAGAACCCGTCGGCAGCGGCGACGGCCGGCTCCGCGCCGACGCCCGCGGTCGTCGCGGACGCCTCACCATGGGCCGGGTCCAGCGTGCGTGCGGCGACCGGGCGAGTCACCGGCAGGACGGTCTCGACCTCGTACTCCCGCGGCGCGGCCGGGCGAGCCACGCGTCGGGCCTGGGTCGTCGCGTGCTGGCGACGCCGGCGGTCCACCGCGCGCTGCTGCGACACCTGCCGGCGCAGGTGGACGAGGAAGCCCAGCATCAGCAGGGCGGGCACGGCGACTGCCCACACGGGCGCGAAGCCCATGAGAGAGGCGCCGGCGATCACGAACAGCAGACCCGCGAGGACCGCCATCGTCCGTCGCCGGCGGGCCGCGAGGCGGGAGCGCGCAGCGGCGACGGTCAGGGGACGACCGTCGACGGTGACCGGCTCGTCGTGCCGGGCGGGCATCACCACCTCGCGGCGGTCGCCGGCTCTGCGGTTCGACAGGTGGTGCATGGCGTTGGCGAATCTGTCCACAGAGCGTCGTTCCTCCACGATCCGGTCGTGCCGCCACAGCCACATGGGGAGAAGGACGCAGGCCCAGAGGGCGATGATCACCGCATAGAGCACGTGATCCCCCTCACGCGGTGCGCCGGATCCGTCACGGGCTCCGACGCTACGTCCGACGGGCCGACGTACCGCGCATCTGCCCGGTGTGTCGTGACCAACGCCACTGCGAGCCTTGGCGCCACCGATGCCGTACGGATGACGCAGCGAAGGGCAGCGGCGTCAGGGTGGCGCGGGGCGGGTGGCCACCCAGCGGTGGTGGAGGCCCTGCGGTACGTCCTCCGCGTTGAGCACGTACACGAGGTGGTCGCGCCAGTCGCCGTCGATGTGCAGGTAGCGCGTGCGCAGGCCCTCCTCGCGGAAGCCCAGCTTCTCGACGACCCGGCGGGAGGCGACGTTCTCGGGACGGATGTTGACCTCGATGCGGTGCAGGCCGAGGCCGTACCAGCAGTGGTCGCACGCCAGCGCGACCGCGGTCGGGATCACCCCTCGGCCCGCGACGGCCTGGTCAACCCAGTAGCCGATGTGCGCCGCGCGCAGGGATCCCCAGGAGATGCCACCGACCGTGAGCTGGCCGACCAGCCGGTCGTCGTAGGTCACCACGAACGGCAGCACCCGCCCGGCGCGGGCCTCGCCGCTGAGGTGGCGCACCATCGCGCTGAAGGTCGGCACCGGTTCGTGGACCGGGTCCGGGCTGGTCGCGTCCCACGGCCGCAGCCACGTCGCGTTGCGCGAACGCACTTCGCGCCAGGCCGCCCGGTCGCGCTGCCGCAGGGGTCGCAGGGCCACCCGCCCGTCGCTCAACCGGACCGGCCAGCCGCGGCTCACGGCGCCTCGGCCGTGCTGTCACCCGGGTGCCCGTGCCGTCCCCGGGCCTGCTCGAGCAGGTGGTGCAGCACCGGACCGATGACGGCGAGCCCGTCGCGGACCGCGCCCGGGGACCCGGCGAGGTTCACGACCAGCGTGCCCTCCGCGAGGCCGGCGAGGCCACGCGACAGCACGGCGCCCGGGACACCGTGCGCGACGCCGTACGCCCGCACGGCCTCCGCGATCCCCGGCACCTCGCGGTCGATGACGGCGCGCGTCGCCTCGGGGGTGAGGTCGTCCGGCGTGAGGCCCGTACCGCCGGTGGTGACGATGACGTCGTAGCCGGCGAGGACGGCCGCCCGAAGCACCTGTTCGACCGGTACGCCGTCCGCGACCACCGACGGGCCGTCGACGGCGAGCCCGAGCTCGCGCAGACCCTCGACGAGCAACGGCCCGCTGACGTCCGGCTTGCGGCCGGCGGCCACCCCGGAGGAGACGGTCACCGCGAGGGCGCGCAGGCTCATCGCCGACCCCCCGCCCGAACGCGTGCGCCGCCCCAGCGGCGGCGGACGCTCATGGCCGGCTCCAGTCGCCCGACGTACCGCCCGTCTTGGACTCCACGCGCACGTCGGTGATCTGCGCCGCCGGGTCGACCGCCTTGACCATGTCGATGAGGGCCAGGCCCGCGACCGCCACCGACGTCAGCGCCTCCATCTCGACGCCGGTACGGTCCGCCGTCCGCACCGTCGCGCGGATCGCGACCGCGTCGTCCTCGACGGACAGCTCGACCTCGACCCCGTGGATGGCGATGGGGTGGCACAGCGGGACCAGGTCCGGCGTGCGCTTGGCGGCCTGGATCCCGGCGATCCGCGCGACCGCGAGCGCGTCGCCCTTCGGTACGCCGTCGCCGCGCAGCAGCTCGACCACGGTGGCCGAGACCCGGACCCGGCCCGAGGCGGTGGCCGTGCGCGCGGTGACCGGCTTCGCCGTGACGTCGACCATGCGGGCCGCGCCCCGCTCGTCGACGTGCGTCAGCCCCGACGGCGCGGCCCCGGAACCACCAGGGGCCGGATCCACCGACGTGTCAGACGTTTCGACAAGGGGCCTTGTCACAACGCCTGACACGTCGTCAGGGCCCCGCGTCATATGCCGCGCCGCTCGAGGACCATGACGGTGACGGGGGAGCCCTCGACCACGCGGGTCACCGCCTCCGGCACCACGATGAACGCGTTGGCGTCGCCGAGGGCGCGCACGTGGTGGCTCGCCTGCCCCGTGACCGGGCGCACGACGTAGCGCCCCTCCTCGACCGAGAGCACGCCGCGCGCGAACTGCCGCTTGCCCTCCGGGGAGGAGAACGACCCGAGGCACACCGCGCGGACCTCCGGGCGGGTCAGCGTCTCCGACCCGAGCATCTTGCGCAGGACCGGCCGACCGAAGACCTCGAAGGACACGTACGCGCTCACCGGGTTGCCCGGGAAGGTGAGGATCGGCGTCTCGTCGGGTCCGATCGTCCCTCGGCCCTGCGGCAGCCCGGGCTGCATCGCCACCGCGTCGAAGCTCACCGTGCCGAGCCGGCCGAGGACCTCCTTGACGACGTCGTAGGCACCCTTGCTCACCCCGCCCGTCGTGATGACGAGGTCGGCGCGGATGAGCTGGTCCTCGATCGCGTTCATCAGGGCCTGTGGCTCGTCGGCGACGATGCCGACCCGGAACGCGGTCGCCCCCGCCTCCTGGGCCGCCGCGGTGAGCATGAACGAGTTGGACTCGTTGATCTGCCCGCTGCCGAGGTGCTGGCCGGGCTCGACCAGCTCGCTGCCGGTCGACAGCACGACGACCCTCGGCCTCGGCCGGGCAAGGACCCGGTCGCGGCCCACCGCCGCGAGCAGCCCCAGGTGGCGCGGGCCTAGCCGCGTCCCCGCCGCGAGGACGACGTCCCCCGCGCTCACATCGTCCCCGGACCGGCGGATGTGCCGTCCCACCTCGACCGGCGCCTTCACCGACACGCGCGCGATCCCCTGGTCGGTCAGCTCCACCGGCACGATCGCGTCCGCGCCCGCGGGGACAGGAGCGCCGGTCATGATGCGGACGGCGGACCCGGGGGTGAGCGCGTAGGCCGAGACGACACCGGCGGGCAGGTCCCCCGTCACCGGCAGCACGACAGGCGAGTCCTCCGTGGCGCCGGTCACGTCCTCGGCGCGGACGGCGTACCCGTCCATCGCGGAGTTGTCGAAGGGCGGCAGCGGGTACGGCGCCACGACGTCCTCGGCCAGCGAGCACCCCAGGGCGTCGAGCAGCTGCAGGGACAGCGGGGACAGCGGGCTGACCGGTTCCAGGCAGTCCGCGAGGTGGGCGTCGACGCTCTTCACCGGCTGCTCGCGAGGTGCTCCCCGAGCCAGGCCCGCAGCGGCGGGCCGAGGTCGTCGCGCTCCAGCGCCAGCCGCACCACCGCCTTGAGGTAGTCGAGGCGGTCACCGGTGTCGTAGCGCCGGCCCCGGAAGACCACGCCGTGCACGCCACCGCCCGCCTCCGGCGGCGCCACGGTCAGCTCGCGCAGCGCGTCGGTCAGCTGGATCTCCCCACCACGCCCCGGGGGTGTCCGCCGGATCGCCTCGAAGATCGAGGCGTCGAGCACGTAGCGCCCGATCACCGCGAGCGAGCTCGGCGCCTCGCCGGGGGAGGGCTTCTCGACGAGGTCGGTGACGCGCACCAGGTCGTCCTCGCCGGTGGGCTCCACGGCGGCGCAGCCGTAGAGGTGGATCTGCTCCGGCGGCACCTCCATGAGCGCGAGCACCGAGCCGCCGAAGCGGCCCCGGATGGCCGTCATCACCGACAGCAGCGGGTCCCGCGGGTCGATGAGGTCGTCGCCGAGCAGCACCGCGAACGGCTCCTGCCCGACGTGCTGGGCCGCGCACAGCACGGCGTGGCCGAGGCCGAGCGGGTCGCCCTGGCGCACGTAGTGGACGGTCGCGAGCTCCGCGGAGCGGCGTACGGCCGCCAGCCGGGCCAGGTCCCCCTTGGCCGTCAGCGCCTCCTCGAGCTCATACGCCCGGTCGAAGTGGTCCTCCAGCGCCCGCTTGTTCCGCCCGGTCACCAGCAGGACGTCGTCGAGGCCCGCGGAGACCGCCTCCTCGACGACGTACTGGATCGCGGGCTTGTCGACGACGGGCAGCATCTCCTTGGGCGTCGCCTTGGTCGCGGGCAGGAACCGGGTCCCCAACCCGGCCGCGGGGATCACGGCCTTGGTCACGGTCATGGCCGAACCCTATGGCCCCGCCTCGGGGCGACGTGGCGTCCGCGCCCAGGCGCCGTCGAGGGGGTTTGTTGCGCGCTCAGCGAAATTCGCCGGAGCGTCGCGCGGAGCCGGCTCGGGGCTGCCACCATGTGCGCGTGCACACGTCCGCCGTGGACCGCGCCGTCACGAAGCGGGAGCTGCGCCAGCGGCTGCTGGCCGCCCGCGCCGAGCTGACCCCCGAGCGCCTCGCCGCCGCCGGGAGCTCCCTCGCCGAGCAGGTCCTCGCGCGCCCGGACGTCGCCGGCGCGCGGACGGTCGCCGCGTACGTCTCCGCCGGCAACGAGCCCCCGACCGGGCGGCTGCGCGCGGCGTTGCGCAGCCGCGGCGTCAACGTGCTGCTGCCGGTCCTGCTCCCCGACGGCGACCTGGACTGGGCCCAGGACCAGGGCGACGCGTCCCTGGTCGCCGGACGCTTCGGCATCCTGCAGCCCGCCGGCCCGTGGCTCGGCCGCGGGGCCGTGGCCCACGCCGACGTGGTGCTGGTCCCGGCGCTCGCCGTCTCCGCGACGGGCGTGCGGCTCGGGCGCGGTGGCGGGTCCTACGACCGGGCGCTGCCGCGAGTTCCGGAGGGCGTACCGACCCTGGCCCTCCTCCACGAGGGCGAGGTGTTGCAGTCCCTGCCGTCGGACGAGCACGACGTCGCCGTCACCGCCTGGATCGTCGCGCGGTCTCGAGCCGGCGACGTCAGGCCGTGAGGCTGACGCCGAGCGCCGCGACCCCGACGCCGAGGGCGACCGAGACCAGCACGTTGAGCAGGGCCGCGCGCTCCGAACCCTCGCTGACCAGCCGCGAGGTCTCGTAGCCGAAGGTCGAGAACGTCGTGAGGGCGCCGCAGAAGCCCGTCCCGAGCAGCAGCCGAACGTCGGCGGAGGCCGCCCCGGCCAGGCAGCCGAGCACGAAGCAGCCCGCGACGTTGACCACCAACGTACCGAGCGGGACCAGCGTGCGGCTGCGCGCCGAGACCGCCCGGTCGACCAGGTAGCGCACCGGGGCCCCCACCGCACCACCGACGAGGACGAGCAGCCAGTTCATCCCTCCTCGCGCTCGGGATGCGCCGTGTAGACGACCACCTCCACCGGGTCGACGAGCACCAGCCCGCCCGCGACGAGCTCCTCGATCTCCGGCAGGAAGGCCCGGATCCGGTCCTCGCGGTCGACGATCACGACGGCCACCGGCAGGTCCTCGCTGAGGCTGAGCACCCGCGTGGTGTGGACGTGCCGCGACGCGCCGAACCCCTCGATGCCGCGGAAGACCGAGACCCCGGCCAGGCCCTGGGCGTGGGCGCGCTGGACGATCTCGTGATAGGCGGGGTGGTGGTGGTGCTGGTCGCTGTCGCCCATGATCACGGTCAGCCGCAGGGCGTTGGTTCCGGCGTCGAGCATGTTCACAGCCTCCCTCGGGTGACCTGCCGGCCCAGGGCGTAGCCGACACGGACCGCCAGCAGTCCCAGGACGACGCTCGCGGCGACGTACGCCGTCGCCGTCCCCCAGGCGCCCGCGCGCGCCATCCCCTGGGTCTCCACGGCGTACGTCGAGAACGTCGTGAACCCGCCCAGCACGCCGATGCCCAGAAACGGGCGGGCGTAGCGGCGCGGTCCCCAGACCTCGAGCACGAACCACATGAGCACGCCGATGAGCAGGCAACCGCTGACGTTGGTCAGGAACGTCGCCCAGGCGAACGCGGCGGGATCCCGGTGGGGTAGCCCGAGCGCGAGCGCGTACCGGGCCAGCGAGCCCAGCGCGCCCCCGAGGGCGACGACCGCCACCACGTCGAGGTCACGGGCCCGCGGCACGGGCCCAGCGTAGGGACCCGGCCCAACAGAGCCCGGCAGGGGAATGCCCCGGAGGCGGTCGAGGTTTGAGAGCTATATAGTTGAAGTGTCAACACTACGGACCACGAAAGGACCGCGATGACCGTCCTCGACGAGCGAACCGCCCTCACCACCGTCCCGCTCCACCCGGTGCTGGCGGAGCGGTGGAGCACCCGCGCGTTCGACGCCTCCTCGGTCGACGACGACCAGGTCGTCGCGCTGCTCGAGGCGGCCCGGTGGGCGCCGAGCGCGATGAATGCGCAGCCGTGGCGCTTCCTGGTGGGCCGGCGCGACGAGCTCGGCCCCGACCGCACGTGGCAGCTACTGCATGACAGCCTCGCCGAGGGCAACCGGCTGTGGGCCGACCGTGCCCCGCTGCTCATCGCGGCGCTCGCCCGTACGACCGACCCGGACGGGCGGCCGCGCCCGGTCGCGCCCTACGAGCTCGGCCTCGCGGTCGCCCAGCTGAGCATGCAGGCCCACGCCGACGGCCTGTCGGTCCACCAGATGGGCGGGTTCGACTCCGAGGCGCTGAGCCTCGGGCTCGACGTACCGTCTGACTTCTCCGCCGTCGTCGTGCTGGCCGTCGGACGTCGCGGCTCCGACGACCACCTCCCTGACTTCCTGCGGGAGCGCGAGCGGGCACCGAGGCAGCGGCTGCCGCTGGAGGAGATCGCGTTCGCGGAGACCTGGGGCAGCCCGGCCGAGCTTCGCACTTGGTGACCCGCGCTGCCCAGCGCACCTGTTAGGCGTTCGTCGGGCTATCCGCCTGTGGACGCCTAACAGGTCGCGAGCCCAGGCCGGGTCAGCCCGGCGGCAGCACGTCGATGTCGAACTCGTTGCCGTCCGGGTCGGCCATCACCCGCCATCGGAAGCCCTCGAGCTCTCGGGTCCGGCCCGGCTCGAGCCAGCGGCCACCGAGCGACTCGATCTCGGCGGTCGCCGCATCCAGGTCGTCGACGACCAGGTCGAGGTGGAGCCGGTTCTTGCCGGTCTTGGCCTCGGGCACGCGTTGGAAGCCGACCGTCAGCCCGCTCTCGGTGGGTGAGAGCACGAGGAACTCCCCCGCGCCGATCTCGGTGTCGACCGCAACGCCGAGCAGCGCGCACCAGAACGGGGCCAGCCGGGCAGGGTCCCTCGAGTCGATGACGAGATAACCGATCGCAGCCGCCATCTGGGCCTCCACCGGCGCCGGGACCCTCGGACGGGGCCTGGCCCGAGAGGCACAGCCTAGGGCCGCGGCGTTCGCTACGATTGGCACTCGACACCCGAGAGTGCCAGCCGGCACTCGACACCCGAGAGTGCCAGCGGCACTCGAACGTGATGCCAACCCCAGACCTGCGGAGAGTGGACGGTGCCGACCTACCAGTACGTGTGCACCGAGTGCGGCCAGCCCCTCGAGGCCGTCCAGTCCTTCAGCGACCCCGCGCTGACCACGTGCCCGGTCTGCGAGGGACGGCTGCGCAAGGTCTACTCGGCGGTCGGCGTCGTCTTCAAGGGCTCGGGCTTCTACCGCACGGACAGCCGTACGTCGGGCTCCGGCAAGCCCGCCTCAGGCAAGGACAAGGCCGCGGCATCGGCCGACGGCGGCGCGACGTCGAGCTCGAGCTCCGCCGCCGGCGCCTCCTCCGCTGCCTCGTCCTCAGGCGGCTCGACGTCCGGCGGCTCCTCCGCCGGCGGCTCCTCCTCCGGCGGCTCCTCCTCCGGCAGCTCCCCCGCCGGCGGCTCCTCCGGGTCCGCCACCTGAGCCGGCCCGGGCCGGCGCTCTGTTAGGCGTTCGTGGGGCTATCGACCGGTGGACGCCTAACACGGTCGCGAGGCTCGGGACCTTGTGGACGACGCGGAGGCGGGGGCCGGCCTGGTCGCTAGCCTCGCGGGCATGACTGCGACGGCGGACGTCGGGATCCTCGGCGGCTCCGGCCTCTACCACCTCCTCGACGACGTCGAAGAGGTCGTCGTCGACACGCCGTACGGCGACCCGTCCGAGCCACCCCTCGTGGGCACCGTGGCCGGCCGCCGGGTCGCGTTCATCCCCCGCCACGGGAAGGACCACCGCTTCCCGCCGCACCGGGTCCCCTACCGCGCCAACCTGTGGGCGCTGCGCGCGCTCGGTGTACGCCAGGTCCTCGCCCCGAGCGCGGTCGGCGGCCTGTGGCCGGACCTCGGCCCCGGCAGCCTCGTCGTGCCCGACCAGGTGGTCGACCGCACCGTCGGCCGGAAATCGACCTACTACGACGACGCCGCGGTCCACGTCTCCTTCGCCGACCCGTACTGCCCCACCGGGCGGCAGGCGGTCGTGGACACCGCCCTTCGCAGCGGCTGGGACGCCATCGACGGCGGGACCCTCGTGGTGATCCCAGGGCCGCGCTTCTCCTCGCGGGCGGAGTCCCGCTCGTACGCCGCCAACGGCTGGACGATCGTCGGCATGACCGGCCTGCCCGAGGCGGTCCTGGCCCGGGAGCTCGCCCTCTGCTACACCACGGTGGCCCTCGTCACCGACCTCGACGCCGGCGTCGAGGAGGGCTCCGGCGTGACCCACGCCGAGGTGTTCGAGGTGTTCGCCCGGGAGGTCGTACGCCTGCGTGCCCTGCTCCTCGACGTGGTCGCCGCCCTGCCCGCCGAGGGCGAGCTCACCTGCCCGTGCCGCGGCTCGCTGGACGGGTTGCGGCTGCCCTTCGTCCTGCCGTGAGCAGCCTGGGGCTGTCCCGGCCGACCGCACCCTTGGTCCACGGGCTGCTCCGGCGCGCGTTGCGGCATCGGCGCCTGCTCGCATCCGCCCTGCTCGCGGGCGCCGTCGTCTGCGCTCTCGACGTCCTGGCCCCGCCCCGGCAGCCGACGGTCGCCGTGCTCGTGGCGGCACGCTCGCTGCCGGCGGGCTCGGTGCTCGCCGCGTCCGACGTACGCGTCGCCCACCGTCCGGCGTCCACCTCGCCCGCAGCCCTGCGCTCCGCCGCCGAGGCGCTCGGCCGGGTGCTCGCCGCGCCGGTCGGCGCGGGCGAGGCGCTGACGGCCCAGCGTCTGGTCGGGCCCGGGCTGGCCACCGCGCTCGCTCGGCAGGGCCACGTAGCAGCGCCCGTACGTCTCGCGGACGCCGACGTGGCGAACCTGCTGCGCACCGGCGACACGGTCGACGTCGTGCTCGCGGCCGGGACGGCGTCCTCGCTGCCCCACGCCCAGGTCGTCGCGCACGCGCGCGTGATCACCGTCGTGGCCGGCGGCTCCGGCAGCCTGCTGGACCCGGCATC
>DATJPE010000083.1 GCA_035506535.1 Actinomycetes bacterium
GGGCGCCGACGACCGGGGGCAGCGCGGTGTCCTACGACGTGCGCCGCACGCTCATGCACGGGACCAGCGCGGCCGCGGCCCCGGCGGTGGTCGTCCACGGCTTCGGCGGTCTCGACCTTCGTCTGTCGGCTCCGCTCGTGCCGGACACCCAGGGCTGGTACCGCTGGCAGGTCCGTGCACGCGGCCCTGGCGGCCTGTCGGCCTGGCACCTGCTACGGGTCCGGCTCGTGACACTGAGCGGTCGCGGCTGCTCGCCCGCGGTGCTCGGCATGCGTTCGTCCGGTCTGCGCACCACGGCGCACCGCCTGGCCGGCGGCCAGGGCGTCGCCTACTACGTGGCCGGGCAGTCGCTGGGTGCCGGCCTGCGCCGCCCCGGCAAGGCGCTCGTCCTGACCTGTGCCAAGGCCTGACCCATGAGCGCCGCACGTGCCCGCTTCGGGGTCCTCGGCCCGCTCGAGGTCCACCTCGACGGGGCGCTGGTCCCCATCGGCGGCCCCAAGCAGCGCACCGCCCTCGCGGTCCTGCTGCTCGAGCCGGGCAGGGTCGTCGCCGCGGAGCGCATCGCGGAGTGCATCTGGGGAGAGGAGCTCCCCGAGCGCTGGTCCGCCACCCTGCAGGTGTACGTGTACAACCTGCGGCGGGCGCTGCGCGGCTCGGACTGCGTGGACTCCGACGACGGGGTCCTCCTCGGACGTCGGCCCGGCTACGCCGTCGAGGCCGACGCGGCCACCCTCGACCTGCTGCAGCTGGAGGAGCTGACCGCGCAGGCCCGCGAGCGCCGCGACGCCGGCGACGGGGCGGCCGCAGCGCACCTGTACCGGCTGGCCCTGTCGCTGTGGCGCGGCCCCACCCTGGCCGACCTCGTCGTGATGCCGCGCGTGGCCGCGCTCACCGTCCCGATCGAGCGGCGGCGCACGCACCTGATGTCCGAGTGCTTCGACCTCGAGCTGGCCCTGGGCCGGCACCGTCAGCTGCTCCCCGAGCTGGAGGCGGCCTGCGCGGCCGAGCCGCTGGACGAGCGCCTCGCCGGGCAGCTCGTGGTGGCGCTGTACCGGGCCGGGCGGCAGGCGGATGCGCTGGTGACGTACCGCCGGACCGCACGCCGGCTGGTCGAGGAGCTGGGGATCGACCCCGGCCCCGACCTGCGCTCCCTGGAGGCGGCGGTGCTGCGCCAGGATCCGTCGCTGGACCTGCCCGCCCCGGCGGCCGATCCCGGCGTCACCCTCCAGCGCGACGACCGGGGTCTGCGCGGCGCGGTCCTCGTGCTGCCCAACGGGGTCGAGCTGGAGCTGGCCGCCCGCACCTGGCTGATCGGCCGGCATCCCGACTGCCAGGTGGTCCTCGCCGATCCGGAGGCGTCCCGCCGGCACGCCGAGGTACGTCCGGTCCCGGGCGGCTACGTCCTCGTCGACCTCGCCTCGACCAACGGCACCAGGGTCGGGGACCGGGAGGTCCGCGAGCACCGCCTGGAGGACGGCGACCGCATCGGCGTCGGCACCACCACCCTGGTGTTCCGCGCCGGGTGAGCCTCGGCCGGGGCCCTCGGATCTGGGGCGGCCGGTCCCCCGCGGCGGCTACCCTCCCCGTGTGATCGGGACGGCCGCCCTTCGCGTGCTCGATCAGCATGACCGGGCCGCGGCCGAGGAGCTGCTCGCGCGCGACCCCCTCGTCAACGTCTTCGTCGCCTCCCGCTTCCGGCCCGGGTCCGGCCTCGGCGGCGAGCTGTGGGGCTGGACGGTCGACGGCCGGCTGGACGCGCTGTGCTACTCCGGCGCCAACCTGGTGCCGGTCGACGCCGGGACGGAGGCGATCGAGGCCTTCGCGGACCGCGCCCGCCGCCAGGGCAGGCGCTGCTCCTCGATCGTGGGTCCGACCGAGATGGTCGAGCCGCTGTGGCGCCTGCTCGAGCCGACGTGGGGGCCGGCGAGGGCGATCCGCGCCCGGCAGCCGTACATGGCCATCGACGCCGACCCGCTGGTGGAGCCGGACCCGCTCGTGCGGCGGGTACGTCCCGAGGAGCTCGACCTGCTCTATCCGGCCTCGGTCGCGATGTTCACCGAGGAGGTCGGCGTCTCGCCCGTGGTGGGGGACTCCCGGGCGTACCGCTCCCGCGTCGCCGAGCTGATCGACGCCGGCCGCGCCTATGCCCGCATCGAGGACGGGCGCGTCGTCTTCAAGGCCGAGGTCGGGGCGGTCTCGCGCCAGGCCTGCCAGATCCAGGGGGTGTGGGTCGCCCCCGAGCAGCGCGGCCGGGGCCTGTCGGTGCCGGGGACCGCGGCGGTCGTGGCCGCTGCCCGCCGAGACCACGCGCCCGCCGTCACCCTCTACGTCAACGACTTCAACCTGGCGGCCCGCCGGGCCTACGAGCGGGTCGGCTTCGTCGAGCTCTCGACCTTCACCTCCGTCTTGTTCTGACCCGCTGCTGTCTCACCCCCACCTGTTCGACCCCGGAGGCGGCACGGCGCGAGCGAGCCGCCCCGCTCGGCGACGGGGCCCAGGGAAACCTCGCTGAAACGTCGGCGCCGGCGCGGATATCCTCGCCAGGCGCGCGTGAGCGCGCCTCGCCCGCCTCCCGACCCAGCCGAGGGGACTCGACGTGGTCCTGCGTCTGTCCACGCTGTTCGTGCGCACCTTGCGCGAGGACCCGGCGGACGCCGAGGTCCCCAGCCACCGCCTGCTCGTGCGCGCGGGCTACATCCGCCGCGCGGCCCCCGGCGGCTACACCTGGCTGCCGCTGGGCTGGCGCGTCTACTCCAAGATCGAGCGGATCGTCCGCGAGGAGATGGACGCCATGGGCGCCCAGGAGGTGCACTTCCCCGCGCTGCTGCCGCGCGAGCCATACGAGCGCAGCAACCGGTGGACGGAGTACGGCGACGACATCTTCCGGCTGCAGGACCGCAGGGGGGCCGACCACCTCCTGGGGCCGACCCACGAGGAGATGTTCACGCTGCTCGTCAAGGACCTCTACTCCTCCTACAAGGACCTGCCGGTCTGGCTGTACCAGATCCAGACCAAGTTCCGCGACGAGCCGCGGCCGCGGGCCGGGCTTCTGCGGGGCCGCGAGTTCGTGATGAAGGACTCCTACTCCTTCGACGTCGACGACGCCGGCCTCGACGCGAGCTACCAGGCGCACCGCGACGCCTACATCAGGATCTTCGACCGGCTGGGCCTGGACTACGTCATCGTGTCGGCGATGTCCGGGGCGATGGGCGGCTCACGCAGCGAGGAGTTCCTGACCCCGGCGGAGCACGGCGAGGACACGTACGTGCGCTGCACGGCCTGCGACTACGCCGCCAACACCGAGGCGGTGCGCGTCGCGGTGCCGCCCGCGATCGGCTACGCCGGCCTGCCGGCGGCCCACGTCGAGGACACCCCGGACACACCGACCATCGAGTCCCTCGTCGCGCTGGCCAATGCCCGGCCGGACCTGCGCCGCGACGACCGCCCCTGGGTCGCCGCAGACACGCTCAAGAACGTCGTGGTCAAGCTGAGGCACCCGACCGGACGGACCGAGGTGCTCGCCGTCGGCGTCCCCGGCGACCGTGAGGTCGACGACAAGCGGCTGGCCGCCCAGGTCCACCCCGCGGTGGTGGAGCCATTCACCGAGGACGACTTCGCGGCGCACCCGGGGCTGGTGCGTGGCTACATCGGACCGGGTGCGCTCGGGTCCGACAAGCCGGCCGGCGTCCGCTACCTGCTGGACCCCCGCGTGGTCGACGGGACCCGGTGGATCACCGGCGCCGACCAGCCCGGCCGGCACGTCTTCGACCTGGTGGCCGGGCGCGACTTCGCCGCGGACGGGACGATCGAGGCGGCCGAGGTCCGCGTCGGCGACCCCTGCCCGAACGGCGACGGTGTGCTCGAGATGGCGCGCGGCATCGAGATGGGCCACATCTTCCAGCTCGGCCGCAAGTTCGCCGAGGCCCTCGACCTCAAGGTCCTCGACCGGGACGGGCGGCAGGTCGTGGTCACCATGGGGTCCTACGGCATCGGGGTCTCCCGCGCGGTGGCCGCCATCGCCGAGTCCACCCACGACGACCTCGGCCTGTGCTGGCCGGCCGCGGTCGCGCCGGCGGACGTCCACGTGGTGGCCACCGGCAAGGACGATGCGGTGTTCGCGGCGGCGGACGCCCTCGTCGACGAGTTGGCCGGCCGGGGCGTCGACGTGCTCTACGACGACCGGCGGCAGGTCTCGCCGGGGGTGAAGTTCGCCGACGCCGAGTTGATCGGCGTCCCGTGGGTCCTCGTCGTCGGCAAGGGCCTGGCCGAGGGGGTGGTCGAGCTGCGGGACCGGCGTACGGGGGAGCGGGTCGACGTACCGGTCGCCGACGCCGCCGCCCGGTTCCTGCAGCTCGCCGGGGCGGCCTCGGGGTGAGCGACACCCCGCCGTCGACCCGGCCCCGCGCGGTGATCTTCGACTGGGGCGGCACGTTGACGCCCTGGCATGCCATCGACCCGTACGAGCAGTGGCGCCCCTACGCGCGCGTCTACGCCCCTGACGACGCCGATGCCCTGGCCGCGCGCCTGGTCGCGGCGGAGGACGCCTCGTGGGCGCGAGCCCGACAGGAGTCCCGCGCGAGCACCCTCGACCACGTCTTCCGCTCCGCCGGCGTCGAGCCCTCGGGGGAGCGTCACACGCGTGCGCTGGCCGCCTACCACGCGGGCTGGGAGCCGCACACCTACGCAGACCCGGACGCCGCCGACGTCATGACGGCCATGCGCGACCGCGGCCTCGCGGTCGGCGTGCTCTCGAACACGCTGTGGACGCGGGCCTTCCACGAGGAGGTCTTCGCCAGGGACGGGCTGCTCGCCCTCATCGACGGCGCGGTGTACTCCAGCGAGCTGCCGTGGACCAAGCCGCACGCGGACGCGTTCACGGCGGCCATGGCGGCGGTCGGGGTCACCGACCCCGCGGCCTGCGTGTTCGTCGGCGACCGGCCCTACGACGACATCCACGGCGCCAAGCGGGCCGGCATGCGCGCCGTCCTCGTCCCGCACAGCGCGATCCCGGCATGGCAGCGCGGGCACGTGCAGGGTGAGCCCGATGCGGTGATCCAACGGCTGTCCGACCTGGTCCCGCTGGTCGACGGCTGGCTCGCCGGCTGAGCCGGGCCTGCTCAGCGGCGCTCGGCGAGACCCGGGAAGGCCACCGGCGTCCCTCCCCAGCGCACCGAGCGGACCGCGGCGTCGACCAGCCAGCCCGACGCCGCCGCGCGGACCTCGCCCGTCGCGACGGTGACGAGGTCGGCGTAGGGACCGGCCAGCCGGGCCTCGACGGTCGCCGCCAGCGCGCGCGCCTCGGCGGGCGTGGTCACCGGGCCGCCGACGTCGTAGCCGGCCAACGGGCCGACCGGCGTCCCGCCCGCCGCCACCACCAGCTCCGCGACTCGGTCGCGGCGGTTCTGGTGGAGCGCGTACGCCTGCCGCGCCGCGGGCTCCTCGCGCGTCCCGCCCAGCTGGGCGCCGACCAGGCCGTAGGCGTAGACGGCGGCGTGCTCACCCGCGAGCACCTCCTGGAGCGCCTGGAGCAGGGTCACCGGGCCACCAGGGCGGCGGCCAGCGCGGCGTCCGAGGCGGCGACCGAGACGAGCAGGCGGGCGAGGTCGGGCGAGGCCTGGGCCGCTGCCGCCCGGTGGGCGTCGGAGGTGTCGAGCAGCGCGGTGGCGAGCGAGCGCGCCGTCGCGACCCGGCTTGCGCCCGGGCCTCCCGAGCCCGTTGCGCTCGAGGAGGGGAGCCGCGGCGCCGCGGAGGCGGCGCTGCCCGAGGGTTGTGCGCTCGGCGAGGGCGGCAGGGTCTCCGACAACGCGGTGGCGTGCTCGGCGGAGAAGCGTACGGTCCGCCGCGCGGCGAGGAAGCCGGGGAAGGCGGCCACCGCCGCCGAGGCAAGCTCACCCAGCTCCCGCTCGCGCGCCACCGCCGCGACTCGGCGAGCCTGGTCGGGCGTCAGCGTCGGGGTCGGCTCGGGCTCGGGCGACGAGCCGGCGGTGCAGGCGGCTGCCGCGCCACCGGCGAGCAGGCCCGCAAGGACGGCGCGGCGGGTGAGGGGTGCCGGCACGCCGGGACATGCTGCCATCCCTTGCGGTCGTGACCGGTGTTCGGGGCGCCGATCCGGGCCGCCGGGAGGTCCGCCCAGGGTGGTGGCGGCGTTACCCTTGCTGCACCGCGAAGTCGCGGCAGAGCAGGGCCAGACAAGTGCACAAGGGAGCCGCCGTGAGCGCCGCCGACGACCGGGTGCGAGGCGTGGTCGGCCCCGTCGTGGCGGCCGCCGGTCTGGACCTGGAGAGCCTTCAGGTGAGCGCCGCCGGCCGTCGGCGGCTGCTTCGTGTGGTCGTCGACGCCGACGAGGGGGTCTCCCTGGACACCGTCGCGGAGGTGTCACAGCGGCTGTCACAGGCGCTCGACGACACCGACGCCATGGGCGGGCAGCCCTACGTCCTCGAGGTCAGCTCGCCGGGAACCGACCGGCCGCTGACCGAGCCCCGGCACTGGCGGCGGGCCGTGGGTCGTCTCGTCGAGGTGCGCCTGGTCGCCGGTGGTGCGCTCGAGGGGCGGGTCGTCGGGGCCGACGACGACGGCGTCGACCTCCTCGTCGACCGTCAGGCGCGCCGGCTGGCGTACCCGGAGGTCGCGCGGGCCGTCGTCCAGGTCGAGTTCTCGCGCCTGGGGGCGGCCGACGACGGCGCTGACGCGAACGGGGAGGGGTAGCGATGGACGTCGACATGGCGGCCCTGCGCGCGCTGGTGCGCGAGAAGGAGGTGTCCTTCGACCTGCTCGTGGAGGCGATCGAGCAGGCCCTGCTGGTCGCCTACCACCACACCGAGGGCGCTGCTCCCCGGGCTCGGGTCGAGCTGGACCGGACCACGGGGCACGTGACCGTGTGGGCGCGCGACGTCGACGACGAGGGCGAAGTGCTCGGCGAGCACGACGACACCCCTGAGGGCTTCGGGCGGATCGCGGCGACGACCGCCAAGAACGTGATCCTGCAGCGGCTGCGCGACGCCGAGGACGAGCGGACGTACGGCGAGTACCTCGGCAAGGAGGGCGACATCGTCGCGGGGACGATCCAGCAGGGCCCCAACCCGCGCGACGTCCTGGTCGACCTCGGCAAGATCGAGGCGATCCTGCCCTCCCAGGAGCAGGTCCCCGGCGAGAAGTACGTCCACGGCGAGCGGATCCGCTGCTACGTGCTGGCCGTGCGCAAGGGTCTTCGAGGGGCGTCGGTCACGCTGTCGCGGACCCACCCCAACCTGGTCCGCAAGCTGTTCGCCCTGGAGGTGCCCGAGGTCGCCGACGGGACCGTGGAGATCGTGGCCATCGCGCGCGAGGCCGGCCACCGCAGCAAGGTCGCGGTCCGCTCGACCCGTCCCCAGGTCAACGCCAAGGGCGCGTGCATCGGCCCGATGGGGGCGCGGGCCCGGGCGGTGATGAACGAGCTGCACGGCGAGAAGATCGACATCGTCGACTACTCGGACGACCCGGCGGACTTCGTCCGCGAGGCCCTGCAGCCCGCGCGGGTCAGCTCGGTCGAGATCGTCGACCCCGTCGCCCGCTCCGCCCGCGTGATCGTCCCGGACTACCAGCTCTCGCTGGCCATCGGCCGGGAGGGCCAGAACGCGCGGCTCGCCGCCCGGTTGACCGGCTGGCGCATCGACATCCGCTCCGATGCCCCGGTCGGGGCCGGCGAGGCGACGCCCGAGGCAGCGGCGCCGTCCGACCCGGCCGAAACGGTGGGCTCGGAGCGCTGACGGAGGCGCTAGACTTGGAACAGGTCGGTCCGGCCACGGGTCGTTCGCGCCCTCGACGCCTCTGTGTCGGGTGCCGGGTGTCCGCGGACAAGGCCGACCTGCTGCGTGTCGTGGCCGTCGGGGGCGTGCTCTTGGCGGACCCACGGGCGCGGCAGCCCGGGCGAGGGGCGTACGTGCACCCCGACCTCGGGTGCCTCGACGCCGCCGTCCGACGGCGGGCGTTCCCGAGGGCACTACGCGTCCCGGGGCCGCTCGACCCAGCCGGGCTGCGGAGCCTCCTCGAGGCGAGCACTCCCAGGAGCAGCATTCCCAAGAGCAGCACCCCCCAAGCGCCGGAAAGCAGGTCCGACGTCGATGAGCGCTCGATGAACCGATGAGCACGCCCAGGTAACGACGGTCCGCGCACGAGCCCGGACCAGGTGAAGGAGAACAGTGGCCAAGGTCCGGGTCTACGAGCTCGCCAAGGAGCTCGGTGTCGAGAGCAAGGTCCTCGTGACCAAGCTCCAGGAGATGGGGGAGTTCGTCCGCTCCGCCTCCTCGACGGTGGAGGCGCCCGTCGTCCGCAAGCTGCGCGAGGCCTATCCGGCGCAGCAGGGCAATGGCGCGACGCCCGCTGCCGCGGCGCCCAAGGCGAAGCCTGCCCCCAAGCCCAGCCCCACCGAGCCGGTCGCGCCACAGCCGCGCCCTGCCGCCACGTCGGTCTCCGTCGTGGACGCCGAGACGGCGGCCCCTGCCGCCCCGGCTGCCCCGGCGCCCGCCGCTGACGGCGGCGAGGCGGCGCCCCGCCCGGCGGCGCCGGCCGCCGGCGCCCCCGCACCGGGGCGCCACGTCGGCCCGCGCCCCGGGAACAACCCGTTCAGCTCGCAGGCAACCGGGATGGGCCGTACCCCGGCGCCGCGTCCGCCGGCTCCCGGCGCCCCCGCCGTCCCGGGTGCGCCGCGGCCGGCCGGTGCCGGTGTCGCCGGTCCCCGGCCTCCGGCGGCGGGGATGCCCCCGCGTCCAGGGGCTCGCCCCAATCCCGGGATGATGCCGGGGCGGCCCACCGTGGGCGGGGTTCCCGCACGACCCGGTGCCCCCGGTCGCGGCGGGCCCGGCGGCGCCGGACGTACCGGCGCGCCGAGGCCCGGCTTCGGGGGCCGCCCGAGCGGTGGCGGTGGTGGCGCTGGCGGTGGCTACGCCGGCCGTCCCGGCGGTGGCGGCGGCGCCCCGGCGGGTGGCGGTTTCGGCGGTCGTCCGGGTGCCGGGGGACGTGGTCGCGGCGGGGGCACCGCCGGGGCCTTCGGGCGTCCAGGTGGGCGGCCGACCCGGGGACGCAAGAGCAAGAAGCAGCGGCGCCAGGAGTTCGACAACATGCAGGCGCCGTCGATCGGCGGCGTGATCGCACCTCGCGGCAACGGCGAGGTCGTCCGGCTCCCCCGCGGCGCCTCCCTGACCGACTTCGCGGAGAAGATCAACGCCAACCCCGCGTCGCTCGTGCAGATCCTGTTCAACCTCGGCGAGATGGTGACCGCCACCCAGTCGGTCAACGACGAGACGCTGCAGCTGCTCGGCGCCGAGCTCAACTTCGAGGTCCAGGTCGTCTCGCCCGAGGACGAGGACCGCGAGCTGCTCGAGTCCTTCGACCTGGAGTTCGGCGAGGACGAGGGCGAGGAGTCCGACCTGCGCCCGCGCCCGCCTGTCGTGACGGTCATGGGCCACGTCGACCACGGCAAGACCAAGCTGCTCGACGCGATCCGCAACACCGACGTGGTGCGCGGCGAGGCGGGCGGCATCACTCAGCACATCGGTGCCTACCAGGTCGCGGCCGAGCACGAGGGCGAGGAGCGCAAGATCACCTTCATCGACACCCCGGGACACGAGGCGTTCACCGCCATGCGTGCCCGCGGTGCCCAGGTGACCGACATCGCGGTCCTCGTGGTCGCCGCCGACGATGGCGTGAAGCCGCAGACCATCGAGGCGCTCAACCACGCCCAGGCGGCCGACGTCCCGATCGTCGTCGCGGTCAACAAGATCGACAAGGAGGGCGCGGACCCGGCCAAGGTCCGTGGCCAGCTCACCGAGTACGGCCTGGTGGCCGAGGAGTACGGCGGCGACACGATGTTCGTCGACGTCTCGGCCCGCAACGGCACGAACATCGACGCGTTGCTCGAGGCCATCCTGCTCACCGCCGACGCCGCGCTCGACCTGCGGGCCAACCCCGACCAGGACGCCCAGGGCGTCGCGATCGAGGCGCACCTCGACCGTGGCCGCGGCCCGGTCGCGACGGTGCTGGTGCAGCGCGGCACGCTGCACCCGGGCGACTCGATCGTCGCGGGCGAGGCGTTCGGCCGCGTGCGTGCCCTGCTCGACGAGAATGGCAACACCGTCGAGGCGGCCGGGCCGTCGCGGCCGGTGCAGGTGCTCGGCCTGACCTCCGTCCCCGGTGCCGGCGACAACTTCCTCGTCGTTCCCGAGGACCGGGTCGCGCGTCAGGTCGCCGAGCGCCGGGCCTCGCGCGAGCGCAACGCCCAGCTCGCGCAGCAGCGCGGGCGCCGTACCCTCGAGGACATCTTCAAGTCCCTCGAGCAGGGCAAGCAGCAGCAGCTCAACCTCATCCTCAAGGGCGACGTCTCCGGTTCGGTCGAGGCCCTGGAGGACGCGTTGCTGCAGCTCGACGTGGGCGAGGACGTCTCGCTGCGCATCATCGACCGCGGGGTCGGCGCCATCACCGAGAACAACGTCAACCTCGCGGTGGCATCCGATGCGGTGATCATCGGCTTCAACGTCCGCCCCGAGGGCAAGGCGAGGGAGCTGGCCGACCGCGAGGGCATCGACGTGCGCTACTACTCGGTCATCTACCAGGCGATCGAGGACGTCGAGGCCGCCCTCAAGGGCATGCTCAAGCCGGAGTTCGAGGAGGTCCAGCTCGGGACCGCCGAGGTCCGCGAGGTCTTCCGCTCCAGCAAGTTCGGCAACATCGCCGGCTGCCTGGTGCGAAGCGGCACGATCACGCGCAACAGCAAGGCCCGGTTGGTCCGCGACGGCGCCGTCGTGGCGGAGAGCCTGGCCATCGAGTCGCTGCGCCGGTTCAAGGACGACGTCACCGAGGTCCGCGAGGGCTACGAGTGCGGTATCGGGCTCGGCTCGTTCAACGACATCAAGGTCGATGACGTGGTCGAGACCTACGAGCTGCGCGAGAAGCCCCGCGCCTGACAGCCAACTCCGTGCCGGCGCCCCAAGAGACTGGGAGTCGTGGACAGGCAGCCAAGACCGTGGCGATCGATCGCCTTCGTAAGGAGTTCGTAGGGAGCTCGCCGCCGAAGGCGGCGGCGGATGCAGAACTCCGTCGAAGGTGATCGATCGCCACGGACCGCACGTGACCCTGATCAGGAGGTAGGAGGTGTACGTCGGGACGCTCGCGCTGGACGTCCTGCTCGGCGACATCCACTCGCTGAAGGGCAAGCGCAGCGTCGTACGCCCGATCGTCGCCGAGCTGAGACGGCGCTTCGACGTCTCAGCCGCCGAGGCCGGGCACCTGGATCTGCACCGCAGGGCGCTCGTGGGTGTCGCCGTCGTGGCGGCCGACCGGGCCCACTGCGTGGAGGTGCTGGACGCGTGCGAGCGGCTGGTCGCCGCCCGCCCGGAGATCGACCTGCTGTCGGCGCGGCGCACCTACCACGCCGACAGTGACGACTAGCAGGACGACGAGCAGGACGACGAGCAGGACGACGAGCAGACGGAGGAGGACAGCGCCGTGACCAACGACGCACGCGCCCGCAAGCTGGCGGACCGGATCCGGGTCATCGTGGCCGAGACGCTCGAGAAGCGGGTCAAGGACCCGCGGCTCGGGTTCGTCACGATCACCGATGCCCGCATCACCGGCGACCTGCGCGAGGCCACGGTCTTCTACACCGTGTACGGCTCCGAGGAGGAGCGCGCCGCGACGGCGACGGCCCTCGAGTCGGCCAAAGGCGTGCTGCGCTCGGAGGTGGGCCGTCAGACGGGGGTCCGGCACACGCCGAGCCTGGTGTTCGTCGCTGACGCCGTGCCCGAGAACGCCGCGCACATCGAGGACCTGCTCCACGTCGCCCGCGCGGCGGACGCCCAGGTGCACGAGGTCGCCGCGCAGGCGACGTACGCCGGCGACGCCGACCCCTACCGCGCTGCCCACGAGGACGCCGACGCCGACTCCTCCTCGTTGGCATGAACGCGGCGTAGTTACACACCTCGTGGAACAACGCCGCGTTCATGGCTACGGAAGGCGCCCGGAGCGGGCTGGTCGTCGTCGACAAGCCGTCCGGCTGGACCTCCCACGACGTCGTGGCCCGGGTCCGCCGGCTGGCCGGGACACGGCGGGTCGGTCATGCCGGCACCCTGGACCCGATGGCGACCGGTGTCCTGGTGCTGGGGCTGGAGCGCGCGACCAAGCTGCTCGGCCACCTGGCGCTGCGCGACAAAGCCTACGACGCGACCCTTCGACTCGGCGTCGCGACGACGACGGACGACGCCGAGGGCGAGGTGGTCTCCGCGGCGGATGCCTCCGGCATCACCGAGGAGGCGGTACGTGCGGGAGCAGCCGACCTGACCGGCGCCCTCCTTCAGGTGCCGTCCGCGGTGTCCGCCATCAAGGTGGACGGGGTCCGCGCGTACGCCCGCGTGCGCGCTGGGGAGTCCGTCGAGCTCAGCGCCCGACCGGTCACCGTCACCGCGTTCGACGTGCTCGCGCTGCGCCCTGGTGACGGCGTCCTCGACGTGGACGTGCACGTCGAGTGCTCGACCGGCACCTATGTGCGCGCCCTCGCCCGTGACCTCGGCACGGCGCTGAGGGTGGGTGGGCACCTCACCGCGTTGCGGCGTACCAGGGTCGGCGAGTTCGGTCTCGACGACGCGCGGACGCTGGACCAGCTCGAGCGGGACTTCGTGTCGATCCCCCTCGAGGTGGCGCTGGGTCGGTCCTTCCCGCGTCGAGACGTGGGCGCGGAGCTGGCCCGAGCGGTCACCCACGGCGGGCGGGTGCCGTTGGCGGGTGAGACCGGCCCCACCGCCGTCTACGGCCCTGACGGCACCGCCCTCGCCCTGATGGCGCCGATGCCCCCGGACGACCCCACCGCCCTCGCCCCGCTCGTCGTCCTCACTCCCGCCTAGCGTCGCGCGTCAGCGGTGCTCCGCGCTGTGGAGCAGGACCACGGTGCCGCCGGCGTGCAGCACGACGTCGAGGTGGCCGACGTTGCGGACAGCGACCTTGCCGCGCACGCGCGTGCCGCAGCCGGGAGCCTGGCTGAGCGTGAACAGCGACGACTGGTACTCGACGACGTGATGCAGCTTGTGGTCGATGGCCTCGGTCCTGATGCTCAGCGGGGCGATCTCGCAGTAGCCCGTACCGTCGGCGTTGACCTGCTCCGCGTAGAGGGTGAACCTGACGTGCGCGACGGCCTTGGGGTGCTCGCCCGGCGGGCAGATGTTGGGCCCGTCTCGCTCGCGTGACCCCGTCTGTTCCGTGCACGCGGTCACCTTGGTGTCCGCGACCACGGCAATGACGGGTGCCGTGGTCCGTAGGCTCGCCGCCGTCGTGTCCAGCGTTCGGCCGGGCTCGAGCAGGCGACCCGTGCCGACCGGATCGAAGCCGATCGCGTACGACGCGAACGTCTTGCGGGTGAAGGTCACCTCGTCGACGACGAGGTAGTCGTGCTTCGACCTGCCGTGACCCGACTGGACGCGGACCGTGCAATGCCGCACGTCGTCCATGAAGAAGTGCGGACGCAGCCGGCTCTCCTTGTGCCCCACGGTGTTGGTGGTCTCCACGAACGTCTGCTTCGCGCACGCGATGATGACCGAGAACATGTCGTCCGGAGGCTTGCCCTCGGCGTGCACCTGGACGTCGGCGATGACCTCCTGAGGCCCCTGGGCGGCCGGGACGTGGTCCTCGTAGACGAGCACGGCCGGTCCCGTCGTCGAGCCCGGCAGCGGCTGGGCGGGCACGATGATGGGGGACGAGCCGACCGCGGCGACCGACGGGACGGCGGCGGTGGCCAGCGCGGCGATCAGCAGGGCGACGAGACGCCGCCCGACCCGACCCCCGCGTCGGTGCATGGCCCGATGGTAGGCAGTAACGGCCGTCGTCACCAGGGAGCGAGTCAGCCGAAGGTGCGCGCCTCGCCGCGGTACGTCGGGACGGTCTCGACCTGCCCCGCCTCGTCCACCAGGTGCAGGACGTCCACGCGTTCGCAGAGCTCGCCGGCCTTGGCGTGGCGGAACCAGACGCGGTCGCCGACCCGGAGCCGGTCCGCCGCTGCGCCGCGCAGCGGCGTCTGCACCTCGCCGGCGGACTCGGCCGGCAGCAACCGAAGCCCGGCCGGGTGCACCGGCGTCGGCACGCGGTCAGGCCCCGGCGGGCCGGAGGCCGGCCAACCGCCCCCGGCGACGGTCACCACGCCGGGCGCCGGGCGACGGACGACCGGCAGGGCGTACCCGGCTGCCGGGGTGGGGGCGAAGGACCGGTACGCGTCGAACAGGGTGGGCGCGAACAGCCCCGAGCCGGCGGCGAGCTCGGTCACCCACGGCTCGCGCGCGGTCCGTTCGAGCGAGCCGGTCCCGCCGCCGTTGACGAAACGCAGGGGAGCCACCTCGGACACCGCCGTCACGACGGCCGCCCGTCGGGTCGCGACCTGGCGCACCGACAGCGCCTGCATCCCTCGTACGGCGAGCCCGCGCACCGGCCGGCCCGGCGGGGCGTCGCCGACGCCGGCGACCTGGGCCTCGTAGGCCATGAGGCCCTCCAGCCGGAATCCCGGGCGAGCGAGGACGCAGCGGGCGAGGGTCGCCGCTTGCTCGGGCGTGTGCACCGGGGAGCGGCGTACGCCCAGGTGGACGCGGCCACCGAGCAGCCGCAGCGAGGCGTCCAGGTCGATGCACACCCTGATCTCGGGTCGCCGCGACGCCGCGACGACGGAGTCGATGAGGTCGAGGTGGTCCACCGAGTCGACCATCAGCGTCACCGACTCGGCCGCGGCCGGGGAGGCGGCCAGCTCGGCGAGCGCGGCCCGGTCCACGCTGGGGTAGCCCACGACCACGTCGCCGCTGACCGGCGACTCACCGCGGGAGAGCCAGAGCGCCTCCCGCAGGGTGTAGGCGAGCACGCCGGCGTACCCGGGTCGGGCCAGCACCCGGCGGAGCAGCTCCCGACAGCGCACCGACTTGCTCGCGACCCGGATCGGCGTGTGGTCGGCCCGGCGGGTCAGGTCGGCCGCGTTGGCGTCGAAGGCCACCAGGTCCACCACGGCGAAGGGCGGGTCCAGCGCGGCGGTCGCGGCCTCCAGCCGGTCCCAGGGGGAGACTGCGCTGCGGCGCGTGCGGTCGGTGATGGACACTTCCGGCTACTCCTCGCGGCGGGACGGGTGCCGGGCCAGTCTCCACCACCTCGTGTCCGCCGCCGTGGACGGACCGACGTGTCAGGACCGACGAGCGTGCCCGCGGAGGACGAAGCGGGCCGGAGGGCCCGAGGAGGACGGAGCACGGTGAGCGAGCAGTGGGCCAACTGGGCCGGGAACCAGAGCGTCACCGGCATCGTGACCGCGCATCCGCGTGGCCCCGAGGAGATCGCGGCGGTCCTGCTGCGCGCGTCCGGCGAGGGGCGCCGGGTACGTCCGGTGGGCAGCGGCCACTCCTTCACCGGCATCGCCTGCCCCGATCCCGGCTCGGTGCAGCTGGTCCTCGACCGATGGTCGGATGCCGTCAGCGTCGACGCCGCGAACGGGCTGGTCACGGTGCAGGCGGGGATGCCCCTGCACCGCCTCAACCGCCTGCTCGAGGCAGCCGGCCTGGCGATGGCCAACCTCGGGGACATCGAGCAGCAGACCATCTCGGGCGCGCTGTCGACGGGGACGCACGGCACGGGAGCGGCGTACGGCGGACTCGCCACCCAGCTGCGCGCGCTGGAGCTGGTGCTGCCCGACGGGTCGCTGCTGCGCTGCTCGGCGGAAGAGAACCCCGACGTCTTCGCCGCGGCGCGGGTCGGCCTGGGGGCGCTCGGCGTCGTGTCCACGCTCACCCTCGCGGTCGTTCCCCTGTTCGCGATCCGCGCGGAGGAGGGCCCGATGCCGCTGGAAGAGACCCTGGCGCGCTTCGACGAGCTCGTCGCCGCCCACGACCACGTCGAGTTCTACTGGTTCCCGCACTCCCGGATGACCCTGCTCAAGCGGAACACCCGGCTGCCGCTCGAGGCGGGGCTGGCGCCGCTGCCGGCCTGGCGCGAGTGGTGGGACGACGAGTTCCTGTCGAACACTGTCTTCGGCGGCCTGGTCGCCCTCGGCCGGCGCTTCCCCGGGGTGGTCCGCCCCTCGGCCAGGGTCGCCTCGCGCGCGCTCGGCGCACGGACGTTCACCGACGTCTCGCACAAGGTGTTCACCTCGCCGCGTCGAGTGCGCTTCCTCGAGATGGAGTACGCCGTCGCGCGGGCCGACCTGCTCGGCGTCGTGCGCGAGCTGGTGGACGCCGTCGAGCGCTCCGAGCTGCGCATCGCCTTCCCCGTCGAGGTCCGCGTCTCGGCGGCCGACGACATCACGCTGTCCACGGCGAGCGGCCGCGACAGCGGGTACGTCGCCGTGCACCTGCCCGCCGGCACCGACCCGGCGGAGTACTTCGGCATCCTCGAACGCATCGCCGGGCAGGTCGGGGGGCGCCCGCACTGGGGCAAGCTGCACACCCTCGACGCGGAGGCCCTCGTCGACCGCTACCCCCGGTTCGAGGAGTTCCAGGCGCTGCGCAAGCGGCTCGACCCCTCGGGCCTGCTGGGCAACGCCTACCTCGACCGCGTGCTGGGCAAGGGGTGAGCGAGCCAGCGGGGGCACCCGCCGACCGCTGGGTGGTGGTCGCCGGCTACGCCCTGGTGTCCTCGGCCAACCAGATGCTGTGGCTGACCTTCGCGCCGGTGACCACCGTGGCCGCGGCGCACTACGGCGTGTCCGAGTCCGCCATCGGCTGGCTCGCCGAGATCTTCCCTCTCCTGTACGTCGTCCTCGCCCTGCCCGCGGGCGCCGTCCTGGACCGCTGGTTCCGGCCCGGCCTGCTCGTGGGCGCGTGGCTCACGGCCGGGGGAGCGGCCCTGCGGCTCGGCGGCGGGTACGGCGCCGCGCTCGCCGGCCAGCTGCTCATCGCGGTTGCGCAGCCCCTGGTGCTCAACGCGCTGACCAAGGTGGCCAGCGGCTACGTGCGGCCCGCCCGCCGGCCCACCGGGATCGCCGCCGGTTCCGCGAGCGTGTTCGCCGGCATGGTGCTCGCGCTCGTCATGGGCGCGGCGCTGGACCAGGCCGGCGACATCCCGCGGCTGCTTCAGCTGGGCGCGACCTACGCCGTGGTCTCGGCCGCCGTCCTGACGATCGTGCTGCGGCACGCGCCGGCGTACGCCCCCGCGCTCGGCGCCGGCGGCCTGGCCCGCGTCCGCACGGTGTGGGCCGACCCGGTCATCCGGGCCGTCACCGGCCTGGCCCTGCTCGGCTTCGGGGTCTTCGTCGCGGTGACCACCTGGCTGCAGGCGCTGCTCGAGCCGGCCGGGGTCAGCGCATCGACCTCGGGGCTGCTCCTGCTGGAGATGGTCGTCGCCGGGATCGTCGGATCGGCGGTGCTGCCCCCCATCGTCGTCCGGCGCGACGCCACGCCCGGCTTCCTACGGGTCGTGGTGGCGACCGCCGCGGTCGGGTGCGGCCTGCTCGCCGTCCTGCCGCGGATCGGCGTGGCCGCCATCGCCCTGCTCGTCATCGGGGGCGCGCTCATCACGGCCCTGCCGTTGCTGCTGGAGATCGTCGAGCGCCGGGCCGGATCCTCGGGCGCCACGGCCGCGGCCCTGCTGTGGATGTCGGGCAACCTCGGCGGGATCCTCGTCGCGCTGCTCGTCCAGGGCCTGCTCTCCCACCCGTCGGCGGCCTTCCTCGCCATGGCCCTCGTCCTGCTCGCCGGATTGCCCCTGACCCGGCGCAGCCGCCTCGACGTCGGGCCGGGCTCGGTCCTGGTCTCCCCGCACCCGGCAGGATGACCTCGTGACCACGGCACTGTGGCGGGGCCTGGACGAGCTGCCCGCGTCGCTCGAGCGCTCCGTGGTCACCATCGGCGTCTACGACGGCGTGCACCTGGGTCACCGGGCGATCCTCGCCCGGGCCCGGGAGCGCGCGGACGCCCTCGGCGCACCGCTGGTCGTCGTCACCTTCGATCCGCACCCCTCCGAGGTGGTCCGACCGGGGACCCACCCCGCCATGCTCACCACGCTGGAGCACCGGGCCCGCCTGCTCGGCGAGGCCGGGGCCGACGCCGTCCTCGTCCTGCACTTCTCGGTGCAGCTGTCGCGCCTGACGCCGGCCGAGTTCGTCCAGATCGTCCTCGTCGACCGGCTGCGCATGGTGGCGGTGGTCGTCGGGGCCAACTTCCGTTTCGGCCACCGCGCCGTGGGCACCGTCGAGACCCTCGCCGACCTCGGGCGCGAGCTCGGCTTCGAGGTCGACGGTGTCGAGCTGGTCGGGGCGGGGGAGGTGCGCTGGTCCTCGACCTACGTCCGCCAGTGCGTCGCCGAGGGCGACACCGACGAGGCCGCGCGGGTCCTGGGCCGCCCCCACCGCGTCGAGGGCGTGGTCGTGCACGGCGACCACCGCGGTCGAGAGCTCGGCTACCCGACCGCCAACCTCCTCGTCACCGGCCCCACGTCGATCCCGGCGGACGGCGTCTATGCCGGCTGGCTCGTACGGGCCTCCGGCGACTCGCTGCCCGCCGCGATCAGCGTCGGGACCAACCCGACCTTCTCGGGGGCCGAGCGCCGGGTGGAGGCGTACTGCATCGACGAGGTGGGCCTCGACCTCTACGGCGAGGCGGTCGCCGTGGACTTCGGCCCCAGGCTGCGCGACATGGTCCGCTTCGACGCCGTCGAGCCCTTGGTGGCCCAGATGCGCGAGGACGTGGACCGGGCCCGCGCGATCACCGCCGGTTAGGGTCCGCGCCGCGGCGCTGGTACCCTCGGGGGCAGCCGTGGAACGGCCGCGGACTCGAGAGAGCCCGGGTGGACAAGCCCCGAGGCGCCGCGCAGCGAGACCCCCGAAGGAGTGCCGTGTCGATCGACACCGCCGCGAAGAAGCAGATCATGACCGAGTACGCGACGGTCGAGAACGACACCGGCAGCCCCGAGGTCCAGGTCGCCGTCCTGACCAAGCGCATCGCCCAGCTCACCGAGCATCTCAAGACGCACAAGCACGACCACCACAGCCGGCGCGGGCTGCTCCTGCTCGTCGGGCGCCGTCGCCGGCTGCTGCAGTACCTCCAGAACAAGGACATCAACCGCTACCGCGCGCTGATCGAGCGCCTCGGTCTGCGTCGGTAGCGCGTCGAACCACAACCCACCCAACCGGGGCGGCGCGCAGGTCCCCCACCCCGTCGGTCCTCGGTAGTGGCCCCCGGAGCCCCGCTCCGAGTGCCTCGATCGAAGACCGACAGCGAGACGGTCCGTGCCGCGCGCCCCACGTGCGAAAGGGGCACCCGTGTCGGGTCCCGAGACCATCTCCACCTCATCGACCTCAACCACGTCAACTGCTGGCCCATCAACCGCAGAAGCCGTCATCGACAACGGACGCTTCGGGTCCCGCACCCTGTCCTTCGAGACGGGTCGGCTCGCCCGGCAGGCCGCCGGCGCGGTCCTCGTCCAGCTCGACGGCGAGACCACCGTGCTGTCCGCGACCACCGCGTCGAAGACCCCGAAGGAGCAGTTCGACTTCTTCCCGCTCACCGTCGACGTCGAGGAGCGGATGTACGCCGCGGGGCGCATCCCCGGCTCCTTCTTCCGTCGTGAGGGCCGGCCGTCCGAGGACGCGATCCTCACCTGCCGGTTGATCGACCGCCCGCTCCGCCCGTCCTTCGCCAAGGGCCTGCGCAACGAGATCCAGATCGTCGAGACGGTGCTCACCCTGCACCCCGACGACCTCTACGACGTCGTCGCCATCAACGCCGCGTCCGCCTCCACCCAGATCGCCGGCCTGCCCTTCAGCGGCCCGATCGGCGGGGTGCGCGTCGCCCTCATCGAGGGCCAGTGGGTGGCCTTCCCGCGGCACAGCGAGCTGGAGCGGGCCGTCTTCGACATGGTCGTGGCCGGCCGCGTCGTCGGCGACGACGTCGCGATCATGATGGTCGAGGCCGAGGCGACGGACCGCACCATCGAGCTGGTCGCCGGCGGCGCCGGGGCTCCGACCGAAGAGGTCGTGGCGCAGGGCCTGGAGGCGGCGAAGCCGTTCATCCGAGTCCTCTGCGAGGCCCAGGGCCGGCTCGCGGCGCAGGCCCAGAAGCCGGTGGGGGAGTTCCCGCGCTTCCTCGACTACGGCGACGACGTCTACGAGGCGGTCGAGGCCGCGGTCGGCGAGCCGCTGTCGGCCGCGCTGACCATCGCCGACAAGCAGGAGCGCGAGGCCGAGCTCGACCGGGTCAAGGCGCTGGCCGTGGACGCGGTGGCGCCGAAGTTCGAGGGTCGTGAGAAGGAGATCGGGGCGGCGTACCGCTCGGTCACCAAGAAGCTGGTCCGCCAGCGCGTGCTGCGCGACCGGATCCGCATCGACGGCCGTGGCATCACCGACATCCGCACGCTGTCCGCGGAGGTCGACGTCCTCCCGCGGGTGCACGGCTCGGCGCTCTTCGAGCGCGGCGAGACCCAGATCCTCGGGGTCACGACGCTGAACATGCTGCGCATGGAGCAGCAGCTCGACACCCTCGCGCCGGAGACCCGCAAGCGCTACATGCACAACTACAACTTCCCGCCGTACTCGACCGGTGAGACCGGCCGGGTCGGGTCGCCGAAGCGGCGCGAGATCGGGCACGGCGCCCTCGCCGAGCGTGCCCTCGTGCCGGTGCTGCCGACGCGCGAGGAGTTCCCGTACGCGATCCGCCAGGTGTCCGAGGCGATCGGCTCGAACGGCTCGACCTCGATGGGCTCGGTGTGCGCCTCCACGATGTCGCTGCTCAATGCCGGCGTGCCGCTCAAGGCCCCGGTCGCGGGCATCGCGATGGGACTCATCTCGGACACCGTCGACGGCGAGACCCGCTACGTCGCCATCACCGACATCCTCGGTGCCGAGGACGCCTTCGGTGACATGGACTTCAAGGTCGCAGGCACCAAGGACTTCGTGACCGCCCTCCAGCTGGACACCAAGCTCGACGGCATTCCCGCGTCGGTGCTCGGCCAGGCGCTGCAGCAGGCTCGCGAGGCGCGGCTGACCATCCTCGAGGTGATGGCCGAGGCGATCGACGGCCCCGACGAGATGTCGCCGTACGCCCCGCGGATCATCACGATGAAGATCCCGGTCGACCAGATCGGCGCGGTCATCGGGCCCAAGGGAAAGATGATCAACCAGATCCAGGACGACACCGGCGCCGACATCACCATCGAGGACGACGGCACGATCTACGTCGGGGCGGTCGACGGCCCCTCCGCGGAGGCGGCGCGGGCCGCCATCAACGCGATCGCCAACCCGCAGATGCCCGAGGTCGGGGAGCGCTACCTCGGGACCGTGGTCAAGACCACGACCTTCGGGGCGTTCGTCTCGCTGCTGCCCGGCAAGGACGGCCTGCTGCACATCTCGCAGCTGCGCAAGATCGCCGGCGGCAAGCGCGTCGAGAACGTCGAGGACGTCGTCAAGGTCGGCGACAAGGTCCAGGTGGAGATCGCCGAGATCGATCCGCGCGGCAAGCTGTCCCTGGTGCCGGTCGTCGAGGAGGAGCCCAAGGAGTCCGCGCCCGCCGCGCCGGTCGAGGCCTGACCCGCCCGTGGCGACCCTTCTCGCCGCCGAGCAGAAGCCCGGCACGACCCGCACTCTGCTGAGGGAGCCCGACGGGGGCGTCGTGCGCCGCACGGTGCTGCCCGGCGGGCTGCGGGTCCTGTCCGAGCACGTCCCGGGGGTCCGCTCGGCGGCGTACGGCGTCTGGGTCGGCGTCGGCAGCCGCGACGAGTCCGTCCGCCAGATGGGTTGCTCTCACTACCTCGAGCACCTGCTCTTCAAGGGCACGCACCGCCGCTCCGCCCTGGACATCTCCGCGGCGCTGGACGCCGTCGGCGGTGAGCTGAACGCGTTCACCGCCAAGGAGTACACCTGCTTCTACGCGCGGGTGCTCGACGCTGACCTGCCGCTCGCCGTCGACGTCGTCTCCGACGTCGTGACCTCGGCGCTCATCCGCGGCGAGGACGTCGAGGCGGAGCGCGGGGTGATCCTCGAGGAGATCGCCATGCGCGACGACGACCCCTCCGATGCCGTGCACGACGTCTTCGCCGAGCAGGTCCTCGGCGACACCCCGCTCGGCCGGCCGGTCATCGGGACGGTCGAGTCGATCGGGGCGCTCTCCCGCGCGACCGTCCACGGGTACTGGCGGCGCAACTACAC
Organism: Actinomycetes bacterium; assembly: GCA_035506535.1. NCBI lineage: Bacteria > Bacillati > Actinomycetota > Actinomycetes > Actinomycetes bacterium. Next base: position 22,118 of record DATJPE010000083.1, read on the forward strand.
CCCGGAGCGCATGGTGGTGGCCGCTGCCGGCAACGTCGACCACGGTGCCCTCCTGCGGCTGGTCCGGCGGGCCTTCGCCGGTGTGCTCGAGCGCGCCGACGTCGACGTACGGCCATCCGTCCCGCGCCCCGACACGGCCGCCACCCGGCGCGGCTCGGCCGTCCACCTCACGCCCCGGCGTACCGAGCAGGCCAACCTCGTCCTGGGCGGCACCGGCGTGAGCCGCCTCGACGAGCGGCGCTACGCCCTGTCGGTGCTGAACGCGGCGCTCGGCGGCGGGATGTCCAGCCGGCTGTTCCAGGAGGTGCGGGAGAAGCGCGGGCTGGCGTACTCGGTGTACTCCTACAACACGCAGTACTCGGGGGCGGGCCTCTTCGGGGTCTACGCAGGTTGCCAGCCCGGCAAGGTGGACCAGGTCATCGAGCTGTGCCGCGCCCAGCTCGACGAAGTCGCCGCCCACGGCGTCACGGCCGAGGAGATGGCCCGCGGGCAGGGCCAACTGAAGGGCCAGTACGTCCTCGGGCTGGAGGACACCGGCTCCCGGATGGTCCGCATCGGCAAGAGCGAGCTCGTGTACGGCGAGCACCTCAGCGTCGACGAGGCGCTCGGCCGCATCGACGCTGTGACCCTGGACGACGTACGTGCGGTCGCCGCCGAGGTGCTGGACCGAACGCCCTCGCTGAGCGTCATCGGTCCCTTCGACGACGAGACCAGGTTCACCAGCGCCGTCGCCTGACCCCCGGGCTGACCCGCCTCCCCGCCCAGCCGTCCCTCGAGCGCCCGACGCCGGCGTCGACCGCGCCAGCGTCGACCGCGCCAGCCCTCGACCGCGCCAGCGTCGACCGCGCCAGCCCTCTTCTGCAGAAGTCCCATTTGTCCGATTTCCCAGCCCACTCTGGGGGGACAAATGGGACTTCTGCCGCAAGGTAGGACGGCAGAAGTCCCATTTGTCCCTGGGATGTACCGCTGCAAAAGGGACAAAAGGCACTTCTGCAGCAGATGGGCGGGTAGGCCAGCCCCGGTGCGGGGCGGTGGGGTTTCAGCGGCCGGGCGGTGTTGCCGAAGGCTGCTGTATGGCTCTCGCGGTGCCGTCCCGGACGGCCGAGGCTTGGCTGGACGCCGAGCTGCACCGGCTCCGGGTGGAGCACCCGACCGCTCACGAGGTGGGTCGCCGCCTGGTCGGGGTGCGGATCCCGCTCCTGGTCGCGTTCGGCGCGGCGGTGGCCACCGCCGTCGACGTGACGATCGGCTCGACCAACGACATGCCGACCTTCGTGGCCGCCGGGCACGTCCTCGCCTCGGGGCACCCGTGGTCGGCGCTGGCCGACCCGTCCGTCCAGGTCGGCCCACTGACCCTCCTCGTCGTCGAGCTGGCGGGGCTGCTCGCCGCCATCGTCGGCGTCTCCGCGGCGATCGGCGCGACGGCGGCGCTCGGTGCGCTCTCGACGTACGCCGCCCTGCACGTCGCCAGGGACACCCGACCGCTCGCCGGGCGGGCTGCGGTCCTGCGTGACGTCGGCGTCGGGACGACCGTGGTCCTCGGGCCGGTGGCGGTCGCGGCGCTGTTCGGTCAGCTGGCCGAGTTGCTGGTGGCTCTCGTGCTCGTGGCGGCGGGGCAGCTCGCGGTCAGAGGTCGTGACGGCGCGGCGGGGGCGATCGTGGGGCTGAGCGTCGCGCTGAAGCTCTGGGGCGTCCTCGGTCTTCCCGTGCTGCTGCTCGCGGCCCGCCCGCGCGCACTGGCCGTACGCGCTGCCGCCTTCGTCGCCGTCGTCGGCTTCGCGTTCCTGCCGTTCTTCGCCGCCGGCGACATGAACTCCTTCGCGTTCCGCTGGACCGTGAACCCGGACACCCCCCTCGGCCTGCTCGACGCGGGCGCGGACTTCGGCTGGCCGTTCCGGGTCGCTCAGGGCGTGCTCGCCCTCGCGGTCGGGGTGGCGCTCGCACGCCGTCCCTACGCCGAGCCTTGGATGGTCGTGGGGGGCGCGATCGCCGTACGGCTGCTGACCGACCCCGCCTGCTACCCCTACTACGGCGCAGCGCTCGTCTGCTGCCTGCTCGTCGGCCTCTGGCCGGACCTGGTCGACCGGTGGGCGTGGTTCTGGCCGGTGTCCCTCGCCGTCTCGATCGCGCTCACTGTCGGGGACTACCTCGCGATCCACACCCTGCGCGGTCTGCCCCGCGACCTGCTGCTCGTGGGCGCCCTCGTCTGGTTGTTCCGCACCAGCGGATCGGCGGCGCGCGACCGGTAGCCTCGGCCCATGACCCGGGTCGGTGTGATCGGCGCGCGCGGTCGCATGGGCGGTGAGGTCTGCGGCGCCGTCGAGGCCGCAACGGATCTCCAGCTCGCCGGCGCCATGGACGTGGGGGACTCCGTCGCCGGTCTCGCCCAAGCCGGCGTCGAGGTGGCGGTGGACTTCACCCACCCTGACGCGGTGATGGGCACGCTGCACGAGCTGGTGGAGGCGGGCATCCACGCGGTGGTCGGGACGACCGGCTTCGACCAGGCGCGGCTGGACGAGGTCCGCGAGTGGCTGCGGCGCGCACCGGGGGTCGGCGTCGTCATCGCCCCCAACTTCGGCATCGGCGCCGTCCTCATGATGCGCTTCGCCGCCCTGGCCGCCCCGCACTTCGAGTCGGTCGAGATCGTCGAGCTGCACCACCCGGACAAGGTCGACGCGCCGTCGGGCACGGCCCGGCGTACCGCGGAGCTCGTCGCGGCCGCGCGTACCGCCGCGGGCCGCCCGCCGGCCCCGGACGCCACGACACAGGCCCTTCCCGGTGCGCGAGGCGCGTCGGTCGCCGGCGTACCCGTCCACTCGGTACGTCTGCGCGGCCTCATCGCCCACCAGGAGGTCCTCCTCGGCACCGAGGGCGAGACGCTGACCATCCGGCACGACTCCCTCGACCGCGCGTCGTTCATGCCAGGGGTGCTCCTCGCGGTGCGCGCGGTCGCGTCCCGCCCCGGGCTCACTGTTGGACTGGAGCCCCTGCTCGGCCTCGACTGACGCGGTCCCGCGTCGGACCACGGTCTCGTGCCCGGTGCGTGACAGCATGGCGAGTCCCGCTGCGTGGAGAGGTTCCGCTGGCCCATGGATCTCGGCTCGCTCCTCACCCTGGGCCTGCTCGCCCTCTTCCTCGCCGTCCAGCCGTGGTCGGTCCTCGGGGCGATCCTGCTGGTGACCAGCCGCGGCGGGATGCGCAAGGAGGTCGCGTACGTCGCCGGCTGGGTCAGCGCCCTCACGGTGGTCGCCGCGATCACCGTCGCCGTCTACCCGGCGGTACCCACGAGCGCGGCGGTGAGTACGGGCCAGTCCGCGGCGGAGCTCGTGCTCGGTGTGCTCGTCGGCCTCTGGGTGGTCTGGCGTTGGCGGCACCCGCAGGACGCGGGGACCCCGAGCCAGCCCACCTGGATGGGACGCCTGGACGGGATGTCGCCGCTGCTCGCGTTCGGGCTGGGCGCCTTCCTGCCGACGTACGCGATCGTCGTCGCCGCCGTCACCGAGCTGCTCTCCAGCGGACTGTCCCAGGCGTGGCTGGTCGTGGTCGCGATCTTGTGGGTGCTGCTCGCGTCGGCGGGGGTGGCGTCCCCGCTCGTCGTGCTCGTCCGGGACCGCGAGGGTGCCCCGGACACCTATCGGCGCTGGCGGGCTCGGATCGTGGCGCACAGCCGTGCCGTGGTGTACGGCGCCGGCGGGCTCGTCGCAGCGGTGCTCGTCGTGAAGGGCTTGGTCGGCCTGCTGACGTGAGGCCGTCTGGTCACTCGAGGCGGGACACCCGGGCGTCTATGCGCCGCATGACGCGCGAGAGGTCGGCGAGGTCGCGGTCGTCCAGAGCGTCGCCGAAGGCCTGCTGGAGCAGTGCGTGGTGGCTGTGACGCGCCTTTCGCACGAGGGCCCGCCCCCTGGGGGTGATTCGCGCGAACGCCGATCGCGCGTCCTGCGGGTCGGGTTCGCGCGTGAGCAGCCCCGCCGCCTCCATGCGGTCCAGGAGCTTCGACAGGCCCGACGGGGTCAGGACGACCGCCGCGGCCAGCTCGCTCAGCCCCAGCCGCCCGCCGCAGATGTCCAGCTGCATGAGGACGTCGTACCTCGACATCGTCAAGCCCGTGCCGGCGCGCATCGATGACTCCACCCGGTCCCAGAGGCGGGCATGGGTGCGGACGAGCGAGAGCCAGGCTGTGGTCCAGCGCTCGCTGGCCTCCTCGGTCACAGCCCGAGTCTACCCCAACTACTTGACATGCCAAATAAGTTGGAGTATCACTTGGCATGCCAACTAAACGGTGGGATCTCCGGGAGAGGGAGCGACTCGGACGTCCAGCCTTCACAACGGTGCCGGGCGGTACGACGATCGAGCCCGATGGCGTCACAGCACGAGGCAGGAGGAGTTGCGATGATCAGCGCGACCATGGTTGTGGCGACGGTTCCGGTCACCGACCTCGACCGTGCCAGGGAGTTCTATGGTGACACCCTGGGTCTCGAGAACCTATGGGAGACAACGGCCGCGATCCGGTTCCGCTGCGGGACGGTGAGCGAGATCTCGGTGTTCAAGCGCCCCCCGATCGCCACCGAGCACACCCTCGCCCACTTCGAGGTCGAGGAGATAGAGGTGGTGGTCAAGGACCTCGAGAGCAAGGGGGTCGAGTTCCTCGACTACACCGAAGGGCCTCTGACCACCACGGGCCACATCGCGCAGCTGGGCCCCGCACGTGCGGCGTGGTTCCGTGACCCCGACGGGAACACCCTCGGCCTGCGGCAGGCGTAGGGCGGCCACAGGACCCGCACAGGTGCCGGGTCTAGGTTGGACGGGAGCCGCGGGGCCGGTGAGAGACCGGTGGCGGCGCAGCGTCCGACTGGAGGAGGTCGAGCTCATGGGACTGAGGGATCGGCGTCACGGCGACGAGGCGGGACACCGGCGCTACCAGATGCGCGAGAAGCTGATGTCGATCGGTGACGACTTCTGGATCGAGGACGAGTCCGGGCAGCGCGCGTACAAGGTGGACGGCAAGGCGGTGCGGGTCCGTGACACCTTCGTCCTGCGCGACGCCTCCGGCCATGAGGTGGCGAAGATCCAGGAGCGCACGATGCGGGCCCGCGACACGATGGAGATCGAACGGGACGGCGGCAACGCCGTGGTGCACAAGGCGCTCGTCGGCATCAGGGATCGGTTCAAGATCGAGGTGCACGGCGGCAAGGATCTGAGCGCCCATGGCAACCTCGTGGACCACGAGTACGAGATCGAGCGTGACGGCGACACCGTCGCGACGGTGTCGAAGAAGTGGTTCCGGGCGCGTGACACCTACGGTGTCGAGGTCGCGCCCGGCGAGGACGACGCGCTGGTTCTCGCGGTCACCGTGTGCATCGACGACCTGGCCCGCGGCTGAGGCAGGCTGCTGGATCTGTTCGTCTCATCGGGGTCGCCCCTCCCGCCGGTGGCTCGAGCTCTGTCATGCGTTTCGCAAAGGTGCCTTAGCAGGACGCATGACACGTCTATGCCTGCTCACGGCTTGCGCGTCATGCGGTAGTGCAGCACGAGGAACGGCAGGTCGAAGACGCGGAACGCGTGCCGGGCGCCGAGCCCCTCGTCGTCGACGAACACCTCGAGCTCCTCGGCGAAGCCGTGGACGGCAAGCGCGGTGAGCTCGCCGGTGGCAGGGTCGACGTACGTCAGATAGTGGCCGGCGTGGCCGTACGGGTCACCGCGGCTCGCGAGCCGAAGTCCGCCGCCAGGGGTGTTGCTCGGCGTGAGCGTCGCGGTGAAGTTCGACTGCGGCGCCGGGAATCCCACGCTCACATAGCCGCGACCCTCGTGCCGGTACGTCGTGTAGATGCCGACGTAGATCGGTTCGTCGTCGTCGGCGTAAGAGCGGATCCACCCGCGGACGACGCCGGCGTCCGTGGTGACGGTGTCGATGCGGCTGCGCACGCCGCGCTGCGTCTCTCGCTGGTTCGTGGGGACGTTGGCCTGGCCGAGCGGCCGCGCGACGAGCGAGCGATAGAGCAGGTAGCCGGGCCGCACCCACGGTCGCCACCACGGCACGATGTCGAGACAGAACCGCGTCGTGTGCTCGTAGAACTCGCGCACCAGCGGGTCGACGAGGCCGGGGTCGAACGCCGGCCCGGCCAGGTCCGCGAGGGAGGCGACGATCCCGATGTCCGCGACGTCGGCCGCGTACGTCCCTCCGGTGGCAGCTGCCAGCTCGCGGACGTACCCGGTCCCGACGTAGCGCGTCGCCGAGGCGAGCGGCACGACGAACGGGAGGTCGCTGGCCGGCACCCGCTCCGCGAGCAGGCTCACCTGCGCGTCGCGGAACACCAGCGCCGAGACCGTGCGGTACGTCGCGACCGCCGCCGCTGCGACCAGCGCCGCGTTCGCCGTAGCGGCCCGATCGGGTGCCGAACCACGGTGGCGCCGACGGCCGGGGCCGGCGACCGTGAAGCCGGCGCCCACTGCGGCGCCGATGGCTGGGCCGAGCGCCACCTTCTGCGGGCGCAGACCGAGCGCCCCGGCTACCGCCCCGGCCCCGGTCCCCACGACCAGGGGACCGGCGCCGGCCCGATCCGCCGCCCACCCCAGGGGAGCCGCGATCGCGGCGCTCGCCGCGATCCGCGACCAGATCGCGGGGATCTCGTTCGGTTCCTGGCGGGCCCGGGCGAGGGCGTCCACGGCGGCGAGGGCCGCCGCGCTGGCGGAGGTACCCAGGACCCGCGCGCCGCGCGAGGTGTTGGCGAACAACGCCGCGCCCGCGGCCGCGCCGAGCGCCGCGGAGAAGGCGACGGCGTCCGCCCGCCCGGACCCGCGTCTCGCCCCGCGTCGTGTGGTCATGCGGTCGCGCGGGCGCCGATGCCCGAACCACGAGAACGCCCGCGCTCCGGCACCCTTGTCAGGCGATTTGACAAGGCCCCTTGATGAAGCGCATGACACGGGGAGGCACCCATGGCGGGCAGCATGCCAGGCCGACCCCTCGGGCGCGTTGCCGAGCCGGCCACGGGCGACGGTCAGGCGAGGGCGCGCAGGCCGGCCGCGACCGCGGCCGCCACGAGGACCACGACGATGAAGGGCGCCTTCAGCCGCAGGCACACGTACGCGGCGCCGAGACCCGCCAGCCGCGCGTCCACCTGCAGGCTCTGGCCGGACGCCATCACCTGGACCGCGGTGAGCGCGGCGAGCAGGGCGATCGGGAGCAGCACGGCGACCGCCCGCACCCGCTCGCCGGCCAGCCAGCGCGGCGGCACCGACAGCCCGGCCAGCTTGAGCAGGTAGCAGCCCACGCACGTCACGGCGACGGCCGCCGCGATCATCGCCGACGTCCCGTCGGCCCGCTCGCGCTGTTCACGAGCTTGCTCCCGACGTACCCGTCGCGAGGACGCGGGCGGGAGCGCGTACGCCGACCACGACCGCGACGAGGCCGGCCACGAGGACCGGGACGCCCGGGGTGACCAGCGGCGTCAGCAGCAGGGCGACCCCGGCCGCAGCGAGCGCGACCCGGGCGGTCAGCCGGTCCTGCACCCGCGGCCAGAGCAGGGCGAGGAAGGCCGCGCCGACCGCCGCGTCCAGGCCGTAGGTCTGCGGGTTGCCGAACGCGGCGGCGCCGAGGGCGCCGAGCAGGGTGGCCAGGTTCCAGCAGACGTAGACCGCGATGCCCGTCGCCCAGAACGCGAGCCGGCTGGCCCGGGGCTCCACGGGGTCCTCGTTGCCGAGGGCCATGGCCGTCGTCTCGTCGATGACCAGCTGGGCCGCGAGCGCCTTGCGGCCCCTGGTCCGCAGGCCGAGCAGCGGGCCGACCCGCAGGCCGTAAAGCAGGTTTCGCGTGCCGAGCAGCAGCGCGGTTGCGACCCCGGACCAGGGCGAGCCGCCGGACCCGATGACCCCGGCGAACGCGAACTGGCTGCCCCCGGTGAATGCGAGCAGGGACAGCGCGCACGTCTGCAGCACGCTGAGCCCGTTGGTCACGCCGAGCGCGCCGTAGGAGATGCCGTAGGTGCCCACGGCGATCCCGATGGACGCCGCGTTGCGCGTGATCCGCCGCCGAGCCGGGGGCCACGCCTCCTCCGTCGTCACCCGCTCGATCCTGCCCGAGCGGGGCGGCGGCGGACGGCTCTCCGTCCAACCTCGGCCGGCCGGCGGAGTGCCCGTGACCTTCGGCCGCGCCAGCCAGGTGCCCACGGCAGCGCCCACGGTCAACGCCGGCGACCACCCCCCGCGCCGGGGTCGGCGTGCTCCCGGGGGTCGTCGCGCAGGTCGGTGGCGAGCCTGACCTCCTCGACCCGGACCCGCCCGCTCCCGTCGAGGTCGAGCACGCGCAGCGCGTCGTCCTCGGCCCAGCCGGCGCCGTGCAGGAACCGCCGCCCGCCGAGATCCCCGACCCAGGCGTAGGCGGTCAGGAAGCCGAGGCCGCGCATCGTGTCGACGGCGGCCGCCAGCAGCCGGGAGCCGTGCCCCCGCCGCCTGGCCTCCGGTGCCACGACCAGGGCCACGAGCGCGGCCTCTCGGGCGGGGTCGGTGTCGGGGTCCTCGGCCGGACCCAGCGCCGCCATCCCGACGAGCTGGTCGCCCTCGAGCGCGACCAGCACCCGGTGGGACGGGGTGGGGGGCCTGACCACGGCCTCGGCCCACCGCGCCGCGAGCTCGGCGTCGTCCAGCGCGTCGAGGACCGCGCGGGGCAGGGCCGCGTCGGCCAGCCAGGCGGCGCGCTGGACGGCGGCGATGGCGGCCGCCTCGCTCGCCCGCGCGAGGCGTACCAACGCGTCCGGCCCCGCCCCGACGGCCTGGCTCCCCTCGGCCCGCTGGGGGCCGGCCCGCCCGGCCGCGCTCGGATCGCCCGCCACGGCCCGATCCTCTCCCACCCGCCCGAGTTCGTCCCTCCCGCGCGCCCCGAAGGACGGGGCCGACACGCCGGGTCGGGCCCCCCGGATCACTCGAGATGGTCCGAAGCCGCGGGGGTAGCCTCGCCGGCATGACGGAGTCGGGGGCCACGGCCGAGGTCAAGTTCCGCAGCGACATCACCGTCGAGCTGGTGAAGTCCTCCGCCGCGGACTCCGACGTGGCGTTCGCCGCGCGCGTGTCGACGGCGGGGGAGCGCTCGCTGGACTCCGTCGACGCCGACCCCAACGCGGCCGCCGGGCTGATCCGCTACCTCATGCGCGAGCGCCACGGAAGCCCGTTCGAGCACTCGGTCATGACGTTCTACGTGCAGGCGCCGATCTTCGTGTGGCGCGAGCACATGCGCCACCGCGTGGCGTCGTACAACGAGGAGTCGGGCCGCTACCGCGTGCTCGACCCGGTCTTCTACGTCCCCGGGCCCGACCGCAACCTCGTCCAGCAGGGCAAGCCGGGCGCCTACGAGTTCGTCGCCGGCAGCCCCGAGCAGCACGAGCTGGTCGACGCGGCGATGCGCGCGTCGGTCGGCCAGTCGTACGCGGCGTACGTGCGCATGCTCGACGCCGGCGTCGCCCGCGAGGTGGCCCGGATGGTGCTGCCCGTCTCGATCTACTCCTCCGCCTACGTGACGATGAACGCGCGGGCGCTCATGAACTTCCTCTCCCTGCGGCGCAAGGACGAGGAGTCGACGTTCCCGAGCTACCCGCAGCGCGAGATCGAGATGGTCGCCGAGCGCTACGAGGAGGAGTGGGCCCGGCTGATGCCGATCACGCATGCCGCCTTCGTGGCGGGCGGTCGCGTCGCGCCCTGAGCCGGCGCGAGTAGCCTGACGCTCATGCCAGAGTCAGCCGGCCCGGGGACCGCGGGGGCCGTGGGACCGACGCCGGCAGGCCGTACTCCGATCCCGGGAGCGCCCTTCGGCCGGGTCCTCACCGCGATGGTGACCCCGTTCACCGCGGACGGCTCCGCGCTCGACCTCGCGGCAGCGCAGCAGCTGGCGTCCGACCTGATCGAGCTCGGCAACGACGGCCTGGTGATCAGCGGGACGACGGGGGAGTCCCCGACGACGACGGATCGGGAGAAGGCCGACCTCCTGCGGGCCGTCGTCGACGCGGTCGGGGACCGCGCGTACGTCGTCGCCGGGGCAGGGACCAACGACACCGCGCACAGCGTCGAGCTCGCCCGCCAGGCCGCGGCTGCCGGCGCGCACGGCCTCCTCGTCGTCACGCCCTACTACAACAAGCCCCCGCAGTCGGGGCTCCTCGCTCACTTCACCGCCGTCGCCGATGCCACCGACCTGCCGGTGATGGTCTACGACATCCCCGCCCGCACGGGAGTCCCGATCGCGCTCGACACGCTGCTGCGCCTGGCAGAGCACCCGCGGATCGTCGCCGACAAGGACGCCAAGGGCGACCTGTTCGCCGCCCAGCAGCTCCTCGCGTCGTGCGACCTCGCGGTCTACTCCGGAGACGACGCGCTGAACCTGCCGCTGCTCGCCGTCGGAGCCGCGGGCTTCGTCAGCGTCACCGGTCATCTGGTCGCCGACCGGCTCGCCGCCCTCGTGGAGTGCTACCTCGCCGGCGAGGTGCTCAAGGCGCGGGAGATCAACGAGGGTCTGGTGCCGGTGACCGTCGGCGTCATGACGCGCACCCAGGGCGCCATCATGGTCAAGGCCGCTCTCGACCTGCTGGGCCGCACCGGCGGCGGTGCGCTGCGCTCCCCGCTGGTCGCGGCCACCGACGCCGAGCGCGCCCTGCTCGCCGGCGACCTCGCCCGGGCCGGCCTCACGCGGTGAGCCACCCCTCTCTCGGCCCTCCGCCGCCGCTGCCCGTAGGCGCCCTGCGGGTGACACCCCTGGGTGGCATCGGCGAGATCGGCCGCAACATGACGGTCTTCGAGTTCGGCGGCCGCCTGGTCATCGTCGACTGTGGCGTCCTCTTCCCCGAGGACGACCAGCCCGGTGTGGACCTCATCCTCCCGGACTTCGACTCGATCCGTGACCGGCTCGACGACGTCGAGGCGCTGATCCTCACCCACGGGCACGAGGACCACATCGGCGGGGTCCCCTACCTGCTGCGGGAACGCGCCGACATCCCGCTGATCGGTTCGCGGCTCACCCTCGCGCTGGTCGAGGCGAAGCTGCGCGAGCACCGGATCACGCCGTACACGCTGGAGGTCCGCGAGGGCCACGTCGAGCAGCTCGGTCCGTTCTCGGCCGAGTTCATCGCCGTCAACCACTCGATCCCCGACGCCCTCGGGGTCGCGCTGCGGACCCCGGCCGGCCAGCTTCTCCTGCACACCGGTGACTTCAAGCTGGACCAGCTGCCGCTCGACGGCCGAATCACCGATCTGCGGGCCTTCGCGCGGCTCGGCGAAGAGGGCGTCGACCTGTTCCTCGTCGACTCGACGAACGCCGAGGTTCCCGGTTTCGTCCGTACCGAGAGGGACATCGAGCCCACGCTCGACGCCGTCTTCAGCCAGGCGCAGCGCCGGATCATCGTCGCGTCCTTCGCGTCGCACATCCATCGCGTTCAGCAGGTGCTCGACATCGCGGCGCGACACAACCGCAAGGTGGCGTTCATCGGGCGTTCGATGGTGCGCAACATGGGGGCCGCGCGCGACCTGGGCTATCTACGCATTCCGCCCGATCTCGTCGTGTCCATGGACGAGATGGACAAGCTGCCGGACGACCGCATCGTCCTCGTGTCGACCGGTTCGCAGGGTGAACCGATGGCGGCGCTCTCGCGGATGGCCGCCAACGACCACCGCATCCGCATCGGTGAGGGTGACACGGTCATCCTCGCGTCGTCGCTCATCCCGGGGAACGAGAACGCGGTCGGTCGTGTCATCAACGGCCTGGCCCGACTCGGCGCCCACGTCGTCCACAAGGGCAACGCGCTGGTGCACGTCAGTGGCCACGCGGCGGCCGGCGAGCTGACGTACTGCTACAACATCGTGAAGCCGCGCAACGTGATGCCGGTCCACGGTGAGTACCGGCACCTGCGAGCCAATCGAGACATCGCCATGCTCACCGGCGTTCCGGCGGACAACGTCGTGCTCGCCGAGGACGGCGTCGTCGTTGACGTCGTCGACGGCACCGCACGAATCGTCGGTGCGGTCCACTGCGGATACGTCTACGTCGACGGCTCCGCCGTCGGCGACGTCGCCGAGTCCTCGCTCAAGGACCGACGTATCCTTGGCGTCGAAGGGCTAATCTCCGTGCTCATGGTCGTGGACGTCGACGCAGGGAAGGTGGTCGTGGCTCCCGAGATCCATGCGCGGGGTCTGGCTGAGGACGACGCCGTGTTCGACGAGATCCGCCCCCGGGTTGCGCTCGCGGTCGAGGACGCGCTGCGCGACGGCGTGGACGACACCCACCAGCTCCAGCAGGTGGTCCGCCGCACCGTCGGCCAGTGGGCCGGGGGGCATCTCCATCGCCGTCCGATGATCATCCCTGTCGTCGTCGAAGTCTGACTCCGTGTCCTCGTCCGATCTCGAGCCGATGCCGCTCGTCTCGTTGGTGGGACGCGGGGCGAAGGCGTACTACCGCCGGGGCCGGCGGATCGCCAAGCGCGGCAGCCGGACCGCGAGGCGCTACGCCTCGGTCGCCACCGATCGCGTGCTGGCGGTCCCGCACGTCGACCGGTACGCGCGCCCGGCCATCAGCCGGTGGGGCCAGAAGCATCCGAGCCTGCGCGGGACGCTGTACCTCGCCGAAGCTGAGCTCGCATCGGGTGACCGGGACGCGACCGCGATCCGCGCGCTGGTCATCGAACGCGCCGGGCGGCCGGGCATCGTCGCCGGGTACGTCCGCCTGCTGGACACCTACTACCCGGACGAGGCCGACGAGATGGCGATCGAGCCGCTCGTCGCGCACAAGGCGGCCTGTCCGCAGGACCGAAGCCTGCGCCCCCGCGAGCTGCGCCTCGTCGAGCGGGCCCGCGAAGGCTGGCTGACCGGCGATCCTGGGGCGCCCACGATCTCCCTCGGCCTCGCCCGTGCACTGATCCGGCTGTCGGACGACCAACGGGAGAACATCCGCTTCGGCGGTCGCCGCGTCCAGCCCTTCCTGCGCCAGCAGCTGGGGTTGCTCGTCAAGGAGGGCTACGGGGCAGAGGTCGCCGCCTTCATGGGCGAGGGGATCGGCCACGGCCGCACCGCCTCGGCGCTGGAGCTGCGGATCGCGGTGGCGTCCGCCAGCCCGGAGACCGCCGCGCAGGCGCTCGCCATGATCGAGGAGGTCCCCACCGAGGAGGTCACGCCGGCGTTCGCGGTCTGGGCGGCCCGCCGCTTCCAGAAGGACGACGAGCTCGGGAAGGCGTTGACCTATGCCGAGTGGGCGGCGCAGGCGGGAGACGCGCACGGTCAAGACCTCGCGCGCAGCATCCGGGCCTTCATCGAGGTCCTCGACGGCACCGTGGCCCCGTACCTGGATCGGCAGCCCGCCTTCGAGCCGGTCCCCGGGCGCATCCTGCACGTCGTGAGCAAGAGCCTGCCCTTCCACCAGTCCGGCTACACGATCCGGACCCGTTCCATCGTCCGCGCCCAGCGCAGCGCCGGGCTGGATCCCCACATCGTCGTCCGCCAGTCGCCGTACTTCGCCGCCGGAACCGACCACTTCGGCGACGTCGACGCCACGGTGGACCTCGACGGCACCCCCGTGCACCCGATCCGGGCGGCGTCGACCGGCGCACCCATCGACGTCGCCCTGCAGGCGCAGGTCGAGGCCGTGGGCCAGCTCGTCGCCCACATCCGCCCGTCGGTGATCCACGCGCATTCCGACTTCACCAACGCAATGGTCGGGCGCACGGTCGCCCGAGCGTTCGGCATCCCCTACGTCTACGAGGTGCGCGGGTTCTGGGAGGTCACCCGGCTCTCGCGTCATCCGCGCCAGGAGCCGACCGACCGCTTCCACCTGATGAAGCAGCGCGAGAGCCTCGAGGCCCGCTCGGCGGATGCCGTCGTCACCCTCGCGCGCACCATGCGGGCCGAGCTGGTCGAGCGTGGGGTGGCCGAGGACGCGATCCGCCTGGTCCCCAACGCCATCGACCCCGCGGAGGTGGTGGCCAAGCCGCGGGACCCGCAGCGACAGCGTCAGCTCGGCCTCGACGGGGCGGAGCTGGTCGTGGGGTATGTGACCAGCCTCGTCGACTACGAGGGCGTGGGCACCCTCGTCGAGGCGGTGGCGCACCTCCGGGCGATGGGCCGCGACGTCCGGCTGCTCGTCGTGGGTGACGGGCCGGTCCGTGAGTCGCTCGTGGCGCACGCATGGCGACTCGGCCTCGGACCGGCGGCCGTGTTCACGGGGCGGGTGCCGCACCGCGACGTCCCGGGGCTGTACGCCCTGCTCGACGTGTTCGTCGTGCCCCGGCTCGACCTGCCGGTCTGTCGCCTGGTCTCGCCGCTCAAGCCCTACGAGGCCATGCTGCTGGGCCTGCCCCTGGTCGTGTCGGACCTGCCGGTCCTGCGCGAGCTGAACGACTCGGGCGCGGTCGAGACGTTCGTCGCGGACGATCCCGCATCGCTCGCGAAGACGCTGCTGGGCCTGCTCGATGACCCGGACCGTCGCCACCGCAACGGCAGGCGCGGCCAGGAGTGGGTGCTCACCGAGCGCACCTGGGAGGGCAACGCCGCCCGGTACCAGGCCCTCTACGAGGACCTCACGACCACGAGCTCGCGGCAGCGCGAGGCTGCTGAGGCGGCTGAGGTCCCTGGGATTGGTGGGACGTCCGGCTAACCTGGCGCGATGCCCAGCCGTACCTCCGCCGCGCCTGCCCGGTCCCGCCGGGCCACCACGACGGCTTCCCCGCCTCGCCGGACCCGACCCGCGACGAGACCGCCGGCGCGTCGTCCCGCAGCCAAGCGGCGCAAGCCGCGCCGGACGGGGCCGGGTCCGCTGGCTCGCCTGGTCCGCGGGATCGGCCGCGGGCTGGCGGCGCTCTGGCTCGGCATCGCCCACCTGCTCGGCGGGACGGTACGCCGCCTCGGCCGCGGGGCCCGCAGCCAGGCCCGTGACCTCGACCCGGCGCACCGTCGGGACGGGCTCGGCCTGCTCCTGGTGGCTGCGGCGATCCTCGCCGCCGCGGGCGTCTGGTGGCGGCTGTCCGGCGGGGTCGGCACGGCGGTCCGCGCCATCGTCGCGGGCGGCCTCGGCCGGTTGGCGTGGGTGGCGCCGCTGCTGCTCGTCGCGGTCGCGGTGCGGTTGCTGCGCAACCCGGCCAGGACGTCTCCGACCGGGCGCGCGGTGATCGGCTGGACCGCGCTCCTGCTCGGCGTCACCGGCATGCTCCACGTCGCCGCCGGTACCCCGCAGGCCACCGACGGCGCCACGGCGATGCGCGCCGGCGGGGGCTGGATGGGGTACCTCCTCGCGGTTCCCCTCACCTCCGCGGTCACCGGGCTGGTCGCCTTCCCGCTCCTCGCCCTGCTGGCCGTTTTCGGCCTGCTCGTCATCACCGGGACGCCCGTGCACGCCGTGCCCGCCCGAGTGCGCGTCGTCCTCACCCGCCTGCTCGTTCGCCCGGCTCCGGTCGCGCCGGACACGATCGACCTGACCGGCGACGCCCCGGAACCCCTGCGCCGGCACCGGCCGCGCCGCCGGGTCGGCGTCGCGGCCGAGCCGGTCAGCGAGCAGCCCTTCGACAGCCCCCTGCTCGCCGCCCGCCCGCCCGCCGACTCCTCGACCGCCGCCGCGCCTGAGACCGACGAGGCGGCTGCCGAACCGGAGGCCCTCGCGGCCGCGCGTACCCGTCCGACGGAGCCCGTGCCCGCGCGCGTCGAGCAGCTCTCGCTGTCCGGCGACGTCACCTACCACCTGCCGGCCTCGGACCTGCTCGGCGGCGGTGCGGCCCACAAGGCCCGGACCGCGGCCAACGACGCCGTCGTCGAGTC
This sequence comes from Actinomycetes bacterium, assembly GCA_035506535.1. NCBI lineage: Bacteria > Bacillati > Actinomycetota > Actinomycetes > Actinomycetes bacterium. The sequence goes on from DATJPE010000083.1 coordinate 37,886, forward strand.
CCTCACCCGCGTCCTCGAGCAGTTCGAGATCGACGCTCAGGTCACCGGGTTCACGCGCGGCCCGACGGTCACCCGCTACGAGGTGGAGCTCGGGCCGGCGATCAAGGTGGAACGCGTCACGGCACTGTCCAAGAACATCGCCTACGCCGTCGCGTCGGCCGATGTCCGCATCCTGTCGCCCATCCCCGGCAAGTCCGCGATCGGCATCGAGATCCCCAACGTCGACCGCGAGAACGTCGCCCTCGGCGACGTCCTTCGCTCCTCGGTCGCCCGTGCGGACCAGCACGCCCTGCTCGTGGGGCTCGGCAAGGACGTCGAGGGCCGCTACGTGTGCGCGAACCTCGCGAAGATGCCGCACGTGCTCGTCGCGGGTGCTACCGGCTCCGGCAAGTCCTCGTGCATCAACAGCCTCATCACCTCGATCCTCATGCGCTCGACCCCGGACGAGGTCCGGCTCGTGCTCGTGGACCCGAAGCGCGTCGAGCTGACGATGTACGAGGGCGTGCCGCACCTCATCACCCCGATCATCACCAATCCGAAGAAGGCCGCCGAGGCGCTGCAGTGGGTCGTGCGCGAGATGGACATGCGCTACGACGACCTCTCGGCCTTCGGGTTCCGCCACGTCGACGACTTCAACAAGGCCGTCCAGGCCGGGCGGGTCAACCTGCCGGAGGGCAGCGAGCGGGTGCTGCGCCCGTACCCGTACCTGCTCGTCGTCGTCGACGAGCTCGCCGACCTGATGATGGTGGCGCCCCGCGACGTCGAGGACGCGATCGTGCGGATCACCCAGCTGGCCCGCGCGGCCGGCATCCACCTCGTCCTGGCGACCCAGCGGCCGAGCGTCGACGTCGTGACCGGCCTCATCAAGGCCAACGTCCCCTCGCGCCTGGCCTTCGCCACCTCCTCCCTCGCCGACAGCCGCGTCATCCTCGACCAGCCGGGCGCGGAGAAGCTGGTGGGGCAGGGCGACGCGCTGTTCCTCCCCATGGGCGCGAGCAAGCCGGTGCGCATCCAGGGCGCATGGGTGTCCGAGGCCGAGGTGCACGCCGTCGTCCGGCACTGCAAGGAGCAGCTGCAGCCCAGCTACCGCGAGGACGTCACGGCGGTCGCCGGGTCGGCCCGCGAGGTGGACGAGGAGATCGGCGACGACCTCGACCTGCTGTGCCAGGCGATCGAGCTCGTCGTCACCACCCAGTTCGGGTCGACGTCGATGCTGCAGCGCAAGCTGCGGGTCGGGTTCGCCAAGGCCGGCCGCCTCATGGACCTCATGGAGACCCGAGGCGTGGTCGGCCCGAGCGAGGGCTCCAAGGCGCGAGACGTGCTGATCCGTCCCGACGAGCTCGACGGCCTGCTCGCCTCCATCCGCGGTGAGGGCTGACGCCGGCTCGCGGAGACGTGGGCTGACGCCCGCACGCCCCGGCGAGGGCTGCCGTCCATCCGGCCGGCCTGTTCGGCAATGAACGCGGCGTGGTTGCCCAGCTAGCGCAACAGCGCCGCGTTCATTGCTGACCAGGAAGCGGCTGCTGGTCGATCCGGCTGCCCAGATGTCGCGAGGTTAGGGACGCGGTCTGACTGGGAAGGGTGACTCGCTGGGAAGGGTGATTGGCCCGACCCGGTCGGGCCCGTTCAAGATCACCGTCAAGTTGGTCGACAAGGGACCCGGGACTAGCATGGAAAACGCGTACGTCGCACCGATTCGTACGGCCTTACCTCACGGGGTTGGACGCGGGGACCAGGTGTGCAGCGGCGTGGACCGACCACCCGGAAGGGAGCGTCTCCCGTGTCCATCGGCGAGACTCTCACCAACGCGCGCGTCGCGGCTGGGCTCACCACCCAGGACGTCGCCGACCGCACGCGGATCCGGCGCACCCTCGTCGAGGCGATCGAGGCCGACGACTACCACCTGTGCGGCGGTGACGTGTACGCCCGCGGGCACATCGGCACCATCGCACGCACCGTCGGTCTCGACCCGGCCCCCCTGCTCGCCGAGTTCGACTCGACGCACCGCGGCGACTCCCTGCCGCGCGCCCGCGAGGTCTTCGAGGCGGAGAACGTCGGAACCCGCGAACGTACCGGCCCGAACTGGACCGCCGTCATGGTCGCGGCGCTGGTCGTGGTCATCGCGCTGACCGGCTGGCAGCTGCTGCGCGGCGGCGGGGCACCGGCGGCTCCGACCGCCCTGGTCGGCAGCAGCGCCTCCACCTCGGCGCCGGGCCCCTCGACGGCCGGGCCCTCGCCGTCCGTGACGCACTCGCCGACCGCGTCGTCGAGCAGCCCGCACAGCTCGGACGTGGCCCAGGTGCCGCCGCGGTCCGGGGTCACGGTCAAAGTGGCCGCGGTCACCGGGAACTGCTGGATCCAGGCCACCGCGGGCAGCAAGGTCGTCTACGAGGGCACCCTGCAGCAGGGCGGCTCGAAGGTCTTCACCGACTCCAAGCAGGTCAAGCTGATCCTCGGCAACTCCGGTGCCGTGCGGCTGACCGTCAACGGCCACAACCTCGGGTCGCCCGCCGGCTCCGGCCAGATCAGCCGGCTGACCTTCGGTCCGGGCGACCCGACTGCCGGCGGCTGAGCCTCACCGGGCGCCTCCCGTGTCAGGCAAGTCGCAAAGCCCCCTTGTCGAAACGCCTGACAGGGGGAGCCGCCTAGGCTGAGGGGCGTGCCCCGCGTCGCCCTCGTCACCCTCGGGTGCGCGCGTAACGACGTCGACAGCGAGGAGCTGGCGGGGCGCCTGGAGGCGCACGGCTTCGAGCTGGTCGCGGAGCCGGCCGACGCCGACGCGGTGCTGGTCAACACCTGTGGCTTCATCGAGGCCGCCAAGAAGGACTCCGTCGACACCCTGCTCGCGGCCGCCGACCTCAAGGCGGCGGGTGGGCCGCGCGCCGTCGTCGCCGTGGGCTGCCTGGCCGAGCGGTACGGCGCCGAGCTGGCCGACGCCCTGCCAGAGGCCGACGCCGTCCTGGGTTTCGACGACTACGCCGACATCGCCGGACGCCTCGCCGACGTCCTGACCGGCGTCCCCCACGTCGCGCACGCGCCCCGCGACCGGCGCAGCCTGCTGCCGATCACGCCCGTCGAGCGGGCCACCCGCGAGGTGCCGCTGCCCGGGCACCTTCAGGGTGCCTGGCGCAAGCGGCTCGACGCCGGCCCGGTCGCCCCGCTCAAGCTCGCCTCCGGCTGCGACCGGCGGTGCGCGTTCTGTGCGATCCCGTCCTTCCGTGGCGCCTTCGTGTCGCGGCCGCCGGAGGACCTCCTCGCCGAGGCGCGCTGGCTGGCTGATCAGGGCGTACGTGAGCTGGTCCTCGTCAGCGAGAACTCGACCTCCTACGGCAAGGACCTCGGCGACCTCCGGGCGCTCGAGGGGCTGCTGCCGAGACTGGCCGAGTTGCCGGGCGTGGCGCGCGTCCGGGTCTCCTATCTGCAGCCCGCCGAGCTTCGCCCGTCGCTGCTCGAGACCATCGCCACGACATCGGGTGTCGCGCCGTACTTCGACCTGTCGTTCCAGCACGCCAGCGCCCCGCTGCTGCGCCGGATGCGCCGCTTCGGCTCGGCCGAGACCTTCCTCGACCTGATCGGGCGCGTCCGCGAGCTCGCGCCCGAGGCCGGGATCCGCTCCAACGTCATCGTCGGCTTCCCCGGGGAGACGGAGGCGGACCTGGCCGTGCTCGAGTCCTTCCTGGTCGAGGCTCGCCTCGACGCGGTCGGGGTGTTCGGCTACTCCGACGAGGAGGGGACCGAGGCGGCCGGCTATCCGGACAAGGTCGACCCGGCCGAGGTCGCGGTCCGCGTCTCCCGGTTCACCGACCTCGTCGAGGAACTGACCAGCCAGCGCGCCGAGGAACGGGTCGGGACGGTCGTGGAGGTCCTCCTGGAGGATGCGCCCGAGGGTCGGGCCGCCCACCAGGGACCCGAGGTCGACGGGACCACCGTCGTCGAGGATCTCGTCGACGGCTCGGCCGGCCACGTCGTCCGTGCGCGTGTGCGGGCCTGTCTCGGCGTCGACCTGCTCGCGCGGGCCGAGGTCCCCGCCCCATGAGGGCGTTGCCCCCCGACCCGATCGCCGCGGCCCCCTCGCCGTCGCGGATCCGCAACCTGCCGAACGCGCTGACCCTGCTGCGGCTGCTGCTGGTCCCCGTCTTCGGATGGCTGCTGCTGCGCGACGGGGGACAGGACACGACCTCGCGGGTGGCGGCGTTCGTCGTCTTCGTGGCGGCGACGGCGACGGACTACCTCGACGGGGCACTCGCGCGTCGGCGCTCGCTCGTCACGACGTTCGGCAAGATCGCCGACCCCATCGCGGACAAGGCCCTCATGGGGATGGCTCTGGTCGGGCTGTCGATGCTCGGCGAGCTGCCCTGGTGGGTGACCATCGTCATCCTCGTCCGCGAGGTCGGCGTCACGCTGCTGCGCTTCTGGGTGATCCGGCACGGCGTCATCGCAGCCGGGCGTGGCGGCAAGCTGAAGACCGCCCTGCAGGCGGTGGCGATCTCGCTCTATCTGCTGCCTCTCACCGGCCCGATGGCGACCCTGCGGGCCTGGGTGATGGCGGCCGCGCTCGTGGTCACGGTTGTCACCGGCCTGCACTACGTGGTCAAGGCGGTACGCCTGCGCCGTACCCCCATCTCCCGCACCGCGGCGGCGTGAGCCGCGTGGATACGACGGTGGCGGCATGAGCCGCGTGGATGCGGCGGTGGCGGCGTGAGCCGCGTGGACGCATCGGGTGACGGCCCCCGCCCGGACGTCACGGCCGTCGTCGCCGAACTGACCCGGCGCGGGGAGACCGTGGCGGTGGCGGAGTCACTCACCGGCGGGCTGGTCGTCGCGCGCCTGGTCGACGTCCCCGGCGCGTCGGCCGTCGTCCGGGGCGGGATCGTCGCCTACGCGACGGAGCTCAAGGCGTCGCTGCTGGGCGTGGACGCCGCGCTGCTGGCGCGGGTGGGAGCCGTCGACCCCGCCGTCGCCGCCGAGATGGCGGAGGGGGTCCGTCGTCGGCTCGGCGCCACGTGGGGCGTGGCGACGACCGGGGTGGCCGGCCCCGACCCGCAGGACGGCCACGCGCCCGGGACGGCGTACGTCGCCGTGGCGGGCCCGGAACGGCCCACCGAGGTGGCGGCCCTCGCTTCGCCGTACCCGGCCGGTCGAGCGGCCATCCGGGCGGCGACCGCCGACGAAGCGCTGTCGCTGCTGGCGCGCCGGATCGGCGTCGGGGAATTCGGCTGAGTCGTCCGGGGTTCCTCCGTTGCGCCACGGGAGTGACGACGCGCCGCCGAACGGGGTGGGATCCCGCTCCGCTGTCGGGGACGCCAGGTACGGTGGTGGCAGCGGATCGAGACCTCGCCCGTCTCGACCCCGTGGCACGAGGAGGAGTCGATGGTCCTGTTGCGCCGGGTCCTGGGCAGCGAGCTGCGCGCCCAGCGGCTGCGTCAGGGTCGCACCCTGCGCGAGGTGTCCGCGCAGGCGCGGGTCTCCCTCGGGTACCTCTCGGAGGTGGAGCGCGGGCAGAAGGAGGCCAGCAGCGAGCTGCTGGCGTCGATCTGCACTGCGCTGGACATCCCGATGTCGACCGTGCTGCGCTCGGTGAGCGACGAGCTGGCGGTCCACGAGGAAGCCGCGCCGTCCGTCGTGGCCTCCGCCGCCTGACCCGTTCTGCTCCCCTCCCATGGCCACCGGACCCGGTGTCCCGAGCGGTCCCTCACGCGCGGGGAACGCGATGGGTCGTACCCGGGCCGGCGCCCTGGCCGGCGCGTTGCGCAGCGTCTCCGAGCACGGCACCCGGGGCAGCAGCATGTCCGGCATCGCCGTCGCCGGCGGGATCGCGAAGGCGACGCTGTACAACCACTTCCGTACCAAGGACGAGGTGTGGGCCGCGCTGGTCGCCTCCGAGCTGGACTCCCTCGCTCGCCTCGCGGCTGACGCGCCGCTCGCCGACCGGCTGGCCGCCGTCGCGGGGGCGCTGGCAGCTCACCCGGCGCTCGTGCGCCTGCGCGCGGAGGAGCCGGACACCGTCACGGCCCTCGCGAGCATCGGTGAGGGGCCTTCGTGGGTGGCGGCTCGCGGGTACGTCGCCGCGGCCCTCGGCCCCGACGCCACGGACGCGTCCGTCGACGTGGCCCTGCGCTGGCTCGTCTCACACCTCGCCGCGCCCGGCGACGCCCACTCCCGTCACGCCGGCGCCCTGGCCCTCGCCGCCCTCACCGACCTCGCCAACTGAAGGCCCCTGAACTGAGGGCCCCTGAGGCCCGCATCGCGTGCTCACGCATGCCTTCGAGGGGCTTCGCCGCAAAGGCTGAAGCCCCTCGAGCCTACGAGGCCGTTGGAGACGTCAGACCGGTTCGCGCCGGTGCACGAACAGCGAGTGGATCACCCAGAGATCGACGACGATCAAGGTGATCGCCCAGAACGGCGCCACCGGGATGAACGCGAAGTTGATGACGGCCTGGATGGCCACCATCACGATGCCCAGCCACCGCGCCCAAGCAGCTGCCGCGATGACCCCGAACCCGGCAATCAGCACGACCGCGCTGACGATCAGGTGCGTCCAGCCCCAGGTCGCCGCACTCGTGTTGATCCAGTAGTTCGCCGGCTGCACGAAGAACGTACCCTTGGCGATGTACGCGATCCCCTCGAGGATCCCGAAGCACCCGGCCACGATCATCACGATCGCGGCGAGCATCGCTCCACCGGTGCCTCGCCTGCTGACCACCCTCTCATCCGTCACGACCGTGAGGTCGTTCGTCGACTGGTGGGTCAGTTGCTGCGACATGATTGTCACCTTCTTCCGCGCAGGCCGGACGCCAGCGCAGGCGCCCCTGCCGCGCACCTACCAGTCTGGCCGCCTCGCCACCTCGTCGTGAGAGGCGAAGGTCCCTCGCGGCCCGTTCATGTGGCTGCCAGACTTGCGGCTGATGCGCCTGGAGAGCGATGGCCAACCGGTCGTCGCGGCGCCGAACCGAACAGGAGTTGACGAATGGCAACTGGAGACGCGCCCGTCCTCGAGACCGTCCTGGAGATGACCGCGGTGTCGCTCGAGCACACCGAGCTGGACCCGGCCACGCTCGTGCTGGTCCGGCTGGCCGCGCTGGCGGCTGTCGACGCACCGACGGAGTCCTACCTGATGCACGTCGGGCCGGCGGTCGACAGCGGGCTGACGCTGGACCAGGTGCAGGACGTGCTCGTCAGTGTCGCCCCGGTCATCGGCAGCGCGCGTACGGTGTCCGCGGCGGCCAAGATCGTCGAGGCGCTCGGGTTCGCCATCGCCCTCGCCGACGCGGAGGACGACGGCGCCCTGTAGCTGCAGCAGTGAACGTGGCTGTAGCAGTGAACGTGGCTGTAGCAATGAACGCGGCGTGCTTGCACTAGGTGTGCAACCACGCCGCGTTCATGGCGACCGGGGACGCGGGGCGACGGCGGGCTGGCACCGGGGGCACCAGGTCGTGACGCGCGGCGGACTGCCCTGCTCGCCGCGCGCGATCCTGGTGCCGCAGCGCCGGCAGGGGCGGCCGGCGCGGCCGTGGACGTACGTGCCCTGGCCGCGTCGCGCGTCGCCGGTGCTCACCTGACGGACCGTGTCCCGGTTGGCGAGCAGCAGCCGGCGGGCGAGTCCGACCAGGCCCGCCAGGTCCGCGACATCGCCCACCAGGCACCAGGGGTCGAGGCCGCGCAGGAAGAGGACCTCGAGGCGATAGAGGTTGCCCAGGCCGGCGATGGCCGCCTGGTCGAGCAGCGCCACGCCGATCTCGCGGTCGGGGTCGGCGGCGAGCCGGCGGACCGCCTCCCGCAGGTGGGCGTCGTCCCAATCGTTCGCCAGCAGGTCCGGGCCGAGATGGCCGACGACGCGGGCCTCCTGCGCGGTGGGCAGCAGCTCGACGACCGGCAGGCGGTAGCCGACCGCGACTCGGCCGGGCACCTCGAGGACCACCCGGACCTGGTGGTCCGGACCTCCCCGCCAGCGCTCGCCGGGCTTGTACAGGTGCCAGGCACCGTCCATCCGAAAGTGCGTGTGCAGGGTCAGCGGCGGCTGTGTGCCGTGGGCGGCCAGCCGAAGCAGCAGGTGCTTGCCGCGCGAGACGACCTCGAGCACGCTTCGTTCGCTGACGTCGACCGTGGCCAGGGCCGGGACGCGGAAGTCGCTGCGCACCAGGGTCCGGCCGGCGAGCGCATCGTCGAGCCGACGAGCGGCCAGCCAGACGGTGTCACCTTCGGGCACGGCCCACCGGGCAGCGGTAGCGCACCTCGAGGGCGTCCTCGCCGTGGACCGTGGGCAGCCCGTCGAGGACCCGCTCCGCGCCGTCGGGCGCGAACCCACGGCGGCGATAGAAGGTGTCGGCGCGGTCGTTGCCGACCAGTGCCCAGAGCCGGACCTCGGTGACGCCGCGCGCCTCGAGGTCGGCGGCGGCGACCGCCAGCAGGGCGCTCCCGTCGCCGAGGCCCCAGCGGTGCGGCAGGACGTACACCGCGTAGATCTCCGCCCGCGACTCCCCGTCGTCGTCGCGGTCCGGACCGTACGCGCAGAAGCCGGTGAGCGAGCCGTCCGCGGCACTGACCAGGGTGTGCGTGTCGCCGTGCTCGGCGAGGCGCGCCAGCCACCGCTCGGTGTCGGCGGCCTCGTCCATGGCGTCGAGGACCGAGTCCGCGAGCAGCCCTCGGTAGGCGCCGCGCCAGCTGCTGATCCGGATCCGAGCCACCGCGGCGGCGTCGGACACGGTCGCGGCACGCACGTGGGTCATGCCCGAAGTCTGAGCCCGCGCGGCGTCGCGTGGAACCCGGCCCGCTCGAGCGCCTGGGCCAGGGCGGTATCGCCCCCCAGCACAGTGCTGCCGTCGGCGCGCTCCACCGCGAGACGGCCGAGCTGGCCCTCGCGCACCGCGAGGGCCAGGGCGTCGACGGCCGGCTGAAGGACGCCGGGGTCCTCCGACCACGTGAGCAGGGACCGCCCGCCGCGCTCGACGTAGAGGACGAGCTCCCCGTCGTGGAGCACCACCAGCGCGCCCGCCTTGCGCCCAGGCTTGTGCCCGGAGGCCACCTCCTCGGGACGCTCGGGCCACGGCAGGGCCGCGCCGTAGGCGTTGGCGGGGTCGGTGGCCGCCAGGACGAGGGCGCCGACAGGCTCACGACGTTGGCTGGGAGCGGGCGCGTACGTGCGCAGCCGATCGACGGCCCCAGGCACGAAGAACTGCGCGGCGCCGAGGCCCTCGACCGCATAGCCGCGCCGAGCCCGGCCGGCCTCCTCGAAGGCGGCCAGCACTCGATAGACGGCGGCGAACCCGCCCGGGGCCCGCTCGGCGGCGACGGCCCCGCGGGTGACGACGCCGTGCCGGTCGAGCAGGGTCTCGGCGAGGGCGTGGCCGCGACGGGTCGGGTCGGCGTCGCGGTCGGGGAGCAGAGACCAGCGTCCGGAGGCGCTGGGTGGCCCGCTGCGGGCCGGCATCGCGGGGCGGCGCACGTGTCCGTAGCGCGACCGGGGCGGGCTCGGCCGCGCGCGGTGCGTGCCGCGGCCGCCGGAGACGAGGGCGCGGACCGGCCCGAGGGTGTCGTTGGTGATCTGGCCCGACCACACCAGGTCCCACAGCACGGCGAGCAGCTCGGTGTCGTCGAGGGAGCCGACGCGGTCGGAGAGAGTACGGAAGAACAGCGCGGCCCCGTCGGCGAGCGCGGCCACGACCGCGGCGTGCAACGGGGTCGTCGTGGCCCCGGCGTCGAGCAGCGGCAGGGTCAGCGGCGCGCTCTCGGCGAGGTGCAGGGACAGCCAGCCGTCGTCCCCGGGCAGCGGGCCGTGCCCGCACCAGAGCACCTCGCCGGACGCCGTCAGCTCGTCGAGCAGGGCGGGTGCGTAGTCGCGGACCCGGGCGGGCAGGACGAGCCGCTCGAGCGCGGAGGCCGGCACCGGCGCGCCCTGCAGCTGCTCGACGACGCGCAGAAGCCCCTCCGCCCCGCGCAGCGGGCTGGTCACCTGCTGCCAGGCGGGCAGGAACCGGGCGAGGGCCACCGGCGGTACGGGCTCCGCCTCGTGCCGCAGCGCCGCCATCGACCGTCGCCGCAGCAGCCGCAGCACCTGCGCGTCGCACCACTCGGTGCCGACGCCGCCGGGCCGCAGCTCCCCCTCGACCACCCGTCCGGCGCCGAGCAGGCGCTGCAGGGCGGCGTGGACGACGGCGGGTCCCAGGCCCAGAGCGGCGGCCAGCTCACCGGTGGTGAAGGGCCCGTGGGTGCGCGCGTAGCGGGCCACCAGGTCGCCGACCGGGTCGGCGACCGGCTCCAGGAAGGCCTCGGGAACCCCGACCGGTAGGGCGACCCCCAGGGCGTCGCGCAGTCGGCCGGCGTCCTCGACGGCGGCCCAGCGCTCCTCACCGGCCAGACGTACCCGGATCACCCTGCGCGCGCCCTCGAGCTCGACCAGCCACGCTGGCTCCACCCCCCGGGCTCTCGCCTCGGTGGTCGACAGCGGCCCAAGCAGGCGCAGCAGGTCTGCCGCGTCCTCGGCGTCGCGCGCGCGGCGTCCCTCCGATCGGCGCTGCAGGTCGGCCTCGACCTCGGCGAGCGCGGTCTCGTCGAGCAACTCGCGCAGCTCGGCCTGCCCCAGCAGCTCGGCGAGCAGCCCGGTGTCGAGCGCGAGCGCGGCGGCCCGGCGCTCCGCGAGCGGGGAGTCGCCCTCGTAGAGGAACTGTGCGACGTAGCCGAACAGCAGCGAGCGGGCGAAGGGGCTGGGCTGGGCGGTCTCGACCTCGACGAGGCGTACCGTCCGCGCGTCCAGGTCGCGCATGAGCGCTGTCAGCCCCGGTACGTCGAAGACGTCCTGCAGGCACTCGCGCATCGTCTCCAGCACGATCGGGAACGAGCCGTACTCGCTGGCCACCGAGAGGAGCTGAGCGGCGCGCTGCCGCTGCTGCCACAGCGGTGTCCGGCGGTCCGGCCGACGACGGGGGAGCAGCAGCGCCCGCGCCGCGCACTCCCGGAACCGGGCCGCGAAGAGCGCGGACCCGCCGACCTCGGCAGTGACGGTCGGCTCCACGTCGGCGGGGTCGAGCGCGACCAGCGAGGCGACGTCGGAGGCCTCGAGCAGGTCGCTCTCGGGGAGGCGTAGGACGATCCCGTCGTCGGCGTGCATCGCCTGGACGTCGACCCCGAAGCGCTCGCGGAACCGGGCGGCCAGCGCCAGGGACCACGGCGCGTGCACGGGAGCGCCGAAGGGCGAGTGGACGACGACGCGCCAGTCGCCCAGCTCGTCGCGGAAGCGCTCGACCACGATCGTGCGGTCGTCGGGCAGGTGTCCGGTGGCCTGCTGCTGCTCGCGCAGGTAGCTCGTGAGGTTGTCCGCCGCCCACTCGTCCAGCCCGGCCGCTCGTGCGCGGGCCCTCGCGTGCTCGTCGTCGAGGGCCGCCGTGGTCCGAACGAACGCCCCGACCGCGCGCCCGAGCTCGGCAGGTCGCCCGGGGCTGTCGCCCTTCCAGAAGGGAAGGCGCCCCGGCTGCCCCGGCGCGGGCGACACGAGCACCCGGTCGTGGGTGATGTCCTCGATGCGCCACGACGTCGAGCCGAGGGTGAACACGTCGCCCACGCGCGACTCGTAGACCATCTCCTCGTCGAGCTCTCCGACCCGGGACGCCCGTTCGCCGACCAGGAACACCCCGAACAGGCCGCGGTCGGGGATCGTGCCGCCGCTGGTCACGGCCAGCCGCTGGGCACCCGGGCGGGCGGTCAGCGTCCCGCTGACCCGGTCCCAGACGATGCGCGGGCGCAGCTCGGCGAAGGCGTCGCTCGGGTAACGCCCGGCGAGCATGTCGAGCACGGCGTCGTACGCGCTCTGCGGCACGGTGGCGTAGGGCGCGGCGCGACGTATCAGCGTCAGCAGCTCGTCCGCCTGCCAGGCGTCCATCGCGACCATCGCCACGACCTGCTGGGCGAGAACGTCGAGGGGGTTGCGCGGGACCGACAGCGCCTCGATGCTCCCGGCCCGCATGCTCTCGGCGACGACGGCGGTCTGGACGAGGTCGCCGCGGTACTTCGGGAAGATGACGCCCTTGCTGACCGCGCCGACCTGGTGGCCTGCACGACCGATGCGCTGCAGACCGCTGGCCACGCTGGGCGGGGACTCCACCTGCACGACGAGGTCGACCGCGCCCATGTCGATGCCGAGCTCCAGGCTGCTCGTCGCGACGACCGCCGGCAGCCGGCCGGCCTTCAGGTCCTCCTCGACCAGGCGACGCTGCTCCTTGCTCACGCTGCCGTGGTGCGCCCGGGCGACCTCGAGAGAGGCGCCGTACGTCTGGCCGGACTGGGCCATCACCTGCGCCGGGGGGCCGCCGCCGCGCCCTGGCCGGCCTCCTCCGCGCCCGGTTCCGCTGGTCGCGCTCGGCTCCTCGCTCGTGCCTCGCTGGTCACCGAGCCGCTGCGGGCTCCTGGTCGCGCTCGGCTCCTCGCTCGTGCCTCGCTCGTCACCGAGCCGCTGCGCGTGCAGCTCGTTGAGGCGCGCGCACAGCCGCTCGGCGAGGCGGCGGGAGTTGGCGAACACGATCGTGGAGCGGTGCGCCTCGACGAGGTCGAGCACCCGCTCCTCGACGTGCGGCCAGATGCTGGCGCGCTGCTCCTCGCCCGCCGCCGATCCGTGGACCTCGCCGGTGGGCGTACCGAGCTCGGCCAGGTCGGGGACGGGGACCACGACCTCGAGCTCGATCGTCTTGGCCGACGGCGGCTGCACGACCTCGACCGGCCGGGTCGCCGACAGCCAGCGGGCGACCTCCTCCACCGGTCGTACCGTCGCGGACAGCCCGATCCGTCGGGCCGGCCGCTCGAGCAGGGCGTCGAGACGCTCGAGGCTGATCGCCAGGTGCGCGCCCCGCTTGGTCCCCGCCAGGGCGTGCACCTCGTCGACGATGACGGTCTCCACCCCCCGCAGCGACTCGCGCGAGGCCGACGTGAGGATCAGGAACAGCGACTCGGGCGTGGTGATGAGGATGTCGGGGGGCTTGCTCGCGAAGCGCCGACGCTCCTCGGCGGGGGTGTCCCCGGTACGGATCGCGACGCTGATGTCGGGCTCCGGCAGGCCGAGCCGGTGCGCCGCCTGGCGGATGCCCGTGAGCGGGCTGCGCAGGTTGCGCTCGACGTCGACGGCGAGGGCCTTGAGCGGGGAGACGTACAGCACCCGGCAACGCCGCTGGGGCTCGGCGGGTGCCGGTTCGGCGGCCAGCCGGTCGAGGGACCACAGGAAGGCCGCCAGGGTCTTGCCGGAGCCGGTGGGGGCCACGACGAGCGCGTCGCGTCCCGCGTCGATCGCGGCCCACGCCCCGGCCTGGGCCGGCGTCGGCCCCTCGAAGGCCCCGTTGAACCACGCCCTGGTGGCGGCCGAGAACCCGCCCAGCGGTTCACGGCGCGCTGCGGGACCCTCAGCGGGCGGGGGCGGCGGGCCGGCGGGCGTACTGGGGGGCGAGGAGGCCATGGTGCCCCCATCCTGCCTCCCCCCTCCGACACCCCGCCCCGCTCACCTACCCCTCCACGCTCACCCGCCCCGCTCGCTCACCCACCCCGCTCGCTCACCCACCCCATCGGGGTCCCCGTCTTCCCGAATGAACGCGGCGTTCAGTCGGACCTATTGGAGGAACGCCGCGTTCATTCGAAAGGGATGGGGGTGGTCAGACGGTGACGAGGGCGTAGTGGAGGCCGCCGTCCTTGGAGACGAGGAGCTTGCCGGAGTCCGTGACGGCGAAGCCGACGCTCGGGCTGGTGTACCCGATGAACCCGAACGTCGTGCCGGCCGGCAGCGACGGTACGTGCGCCACGGCGACGTGACCGCTCGTCGAGACCCGGCGCAGTTTCCCGGAACCCTGCGCCGAGACCGCCGCGTGCGTCGCGTCGATCCCGCCGACCGCGATCCGTGACGCCGAGGCCGCGACCGCCGGCCCGGCGTGCCAGCCCACGCCGCCGCCGGGGGAGTAGCCGTAGGCGTCGGCCGTCCCGGTCGGGCAGTCGACCCACGTCGTGCCGTGCGAGGAGGACACCTGGCCGAAGCCGAGCGAGGCGTCGCACCAGGACGGGCCGTTGCTCGCCGTGAAGCCGGCGGCGCTGACGACGTACGCCCGGACGTGCAGGTCCGACGGCCGGAACGACAGCACCTCCGCGCGCCCGGCGCTGAGCGCGACGAGCGCCGGTGAGCCCTCGACCGTGACGGTCGGTACGTCGAGGCGGCGCGCGAAGGCACCCGCCGAAGTGGCCGTGGCCGATGCCGACCACGCACGGACCCGCCCGCTCGCGCGGCCGGCGACCCAGACGCGCCCGCCGCCGACGTCCATGACGGACAGCCGCTGCGCGAGCGGTACCCGCCGCCACGTCCATCCCGCGTTCGACGTGCGCCACAGCTGGTAGCCGACGGCTCGGCCGGGCGCCAGGATCCAGCCGTGCACGCCGTCGGCGGCCATCCGAAGCGTGGTGGCCCTTCGCGGGGTGCCACCCACGTGCGCCGAGGTCTTCTCCAGGCTGAAGCTGACCCCGCCGTTGGTGGTGTGCGCGATCGCGTTGCAGCGGTGGGCGCCGCACGGGACGCTGCCCAGCACCCACCACTGGCTCGCCGAGATCGCGCTCACCTGCTGGGCGCGAAAGCCGGCAGGGACCGGGTCGAGTCCCGCGTGCGCGCTGACGGCCGGCAGGACCGCCAGCCCCAGCGCCGCTGCCCCTGCCGTCGCCATGGTCCGTCTACGCATCACACGTCCTCCTGCTCGTGTCCCCGCCTCGGTCCCAGCGATCGTGAGTGATCCAGGGCCGGTACGGCGTGTCGAAGTGCACCTGTCAAAGATCGCGCGAGTGCGGCGCTGATACATCGCATCGTCGTACGCCCTGCCGCGGGCGGGCGGAGTGACGCGTCGAGGACGCCTCATCGGGAGAACGTCACCGCGATCCACGAGTGCCCACCGTCCGTGCTCCGCAGCAGCTGGCCCTTGCCCGTGATGGCGAAGCCGTGGGTCGCGTTGGTGAACCCGAGGTAGCGCCACCCGCCGCTCACCCCGTTCACGTGCACCTCACGCTCCAGGGTGCCGTTCGCGTCGACGACGGCCAGCGCGGTGTCCGACGTACTGATCACCGCGTGCGTCGCGTCGATCGCGCCTACCGTGTGCCGCCCGGCCGGACCCTGGACCGGCACCGACTGCCATGTCGTGCCGAGGTCGGTCGAGCGCAGGACGGCGTCGGCGGTCCCGGTCGGGCACGACAGCCACACGCCGCCACGCCCACCAGACAGCGACGAGAGCCCGAGCGTGACGTCGCACCCGGTCACGGGGTGCGTGCCGGTGGTCTTGCCGTCGCTGTCGTAGCTCGCCGACACCACCGCGTTCGCGTTGCGCCACACCACGACGGCCCGGTCGCCCTGGACGGCGAGCTGTATGTTCGCCGCACCCGACGTCGCCGTTCCGGGGATCGTGGCGACGTCTCGCCACGACCCCGAACCCGCCTGGCGCCACAGGTGGATCGAGGAGTCGGTGGCCTGCTGGAGGGCGTACGTCGTCGTCGATCCGCCCGCCTCGAGCGCGAAGTAGCCCTTGACAGGACCGATGTCGCGCAGGGTCTGTCCCCCGTCAGCAGTGGTCGCCAGGGTGCCGTCCTGCGTCATGACGGTGCCGTGCGTGCTGTCGACGAAGCGAACGCCCGCAAGGCGATTCGGGAGGGTGACGTTCGACGCGGGAGCGAAGGTCGCCCCGCCGTCGCTCGTCGTCACCAGCGCGCCGCCACAGCCGGTGCACGACCGGTTCGCCGCGACCCACCAGTGCCGGTCGTCGATGGCCGACACCGAGGCGGTGTCGGTGAGGTCGGCCAGAGACGTGCCGCCCGTGGTCGCGACCGAGGACGAGGCGGGCGAGCTGGCGGGGGAGTGGTAGAGCGACGCCTGGATGCTGGAGGCCGCGGCGGTGGTCTGCGCGCCCGAGGAGCCGGGTACGGCCTGTGGCCCGCCGCTCGCCCACGGATGGGTGATGCCCAGACCGAGTCCCACGACCGCGAGCACGGACAGCGTCGCGGCGAGCGCCTGCTTGCGGCGCCGGCGACGGTCCGCCCCCGCGTAGACGCGCTCGAGCGGCACCGAGCGGTCCGGGGGGCGGTTGCCCCGGTCGGCCAGGACCCGGCGCAGGTCGCGCTCCAGCTCCTCGTCGTTCATGTCGACCACGTCCCCTCCTGCTGCTGGGCGGCGAGCTTTTCGCGTAGCCGTACCAGCGCCCGTGACGTCGTGCTCTTCACCGTCCCGACCGAGCACCCCAGCACCTCGGCCGTCTGCGCCTCGCCGAGGTCCTCGTAGAAGCGCAGCACCAGCACCGCGCGCATCCGCGGCGGGAGCTCGCCGAGGGTCGACCACAGGGCCGCGTCGTGCGGGTCGGACGGGACGTAGGCCGTGTCCGGCACCTGGTCGGTGACGTGCTCACGACGCATCCGGCGCCAGACGCTGACGTTGCGGTGCACGATGGCGCGGCGCACGTACCCCTCGGGATCGTCCTTGCGCACGACCCTCGGCCACGCCGCGACCGTGCGTTCCAGCGCGTCCTGCACGAGGTCGGCGGCCTTGTCGCGATCACCCGTGAGCACGTAGGCGAACCGCAGGAGTGCGGGCGTGCGGGCGCGCGCGAAGGCATCGAAGGCCTCGCGGTCGGCCGCGTCCACGTCCTCGAGTCTCCCGCTGGTGGCTCGTATTGCGGTGTCGGTCATGGCTTCACCGTCGTGTCGTCCGGTTGTCCGAACCCAGGACGCGCAACCGGTGACGGGGGTTGCGCGTCTCCGAGTCATGGTTGTGGAGGCCGGGTACGCCGCGGCGGCGGGTAGCGTCGAACCCGTGCGGCTGAGCGACTTCTGGGTGCGCATGGAGCACCACCTCGGTCCGGCGTACGCGCGGACCTGGGCGCACGACATCGTCCTGGCCGAGCTCGACAACCGGACCGTCGACCAGGCGCTGGCGGGCGGGGTCGCCACCAAGGACGTATGGCGCGCGGTCGCCGCGCACCTCGAGCTGCCGGCGCGCGAGCGATGAGACCCGTCGCCGCCCTCGTCGCGGCCGTCGCGCTGGTCGCCGTCGGGTCCGTGCCCGTGACGGCGTACGCCGGCGACGCCCTCGACGGCTTCGCGCGGCAGGGCGTACGGCCCTCTGACACCGTGCCCGGCGTGAGCGCGGCCGCCTTGTCGTCAGCCACTCCGGTCTGTGTGGCTCACACGTACAACGCGATGACCCCCGACCAGCGGCTCGGCCAGCTGTTCATGATCGGGGTGCCGGTGGCCAAGCCGACCCTGGCCCGCCAGATCGCCGCGACCCTGGTGGGCACCGACCACGTGGGCTCGCTCATCCTGTCCGGGCGCAGCCACGCCAGCGTGGCGAGCATCGGTCGGCTGACCACGAGCTTCCAGCATCTCGCGACGACGGCGGCGACCGGCGGCGTGGGCCTGGTCGTCTCCACCGACCAGGAGGGCGGCAAGGTCCAGGTCCTGCAGGGATCCGGCTTCCACACGATCCCGTCCGCGCTCGTGCAGGGACGGATGGCGACGACGACCCTGCGGTCGGCCGCCACCGTCTGGGGCAAGGCCCTGGCACGTGCCGGGGTGAACCTGGACCTCGCCCCCGTGGCCGACGTACCCGTGGCCGGTCGGCCGAACCCGCCGATCGCCGACCTGGACCGCGCCTACGGCTTCACCTCCGCGAGGGTGACGGTGAAGTCGTCGGCGTTCGCGGCGGGGATGACGGCGGCGGGCGTGGGCACCACCTGGAAGCACTTCCCGGGACTGGGCCGGGTGCCCGCGAACACCGACACCACGCGCAGCGTGCACGACAGGGTCACCTCGACCCGGTCGTCGACCCTGGTCCCGTTCCGGCAGGCGGTGGCGTCCGGCGCGGGCTGGGTGATGGTGTCGCTCGCGATCTACGACCGGATCGACCCCGGGCACCGCGCTGCCTACTCCAGCACGGTCGTCACCGGGCTGCTGCGCGGGCAGCTGGGGTTCACCGGCGTGGTGGTCTCGGACTCCCTCAGCGCCGCTTCCGCGGCGGTCGTCCCGGCCGGCCACCGGGCCGCGGACGTGATCGCGGCGGGAGGGGACGTGGCCCTCGCGGTCGACTCGACGCTGCTCGCTCCGATGCTGGCGGGCGTACGCGCTCGCGCCGCGGCCTCGCCCGCCTTCCGGGCCCAGGTCAAGGCGTCGGTGCTGCGGGTCCTGGTCGCCAAGAAGGCGCTCGGGCTCCTCCCGGCGTGTCGCTAGGGTCGAACAGCCGTTCGACCTACGATGCACAGGCGACCCGGTCCCGGGCCTTGTGCACAGACCCGGGTCGCGCCAGCCGGACTGTCGGTGGCGCCTCCTAGCGTCCTCGTCGACCCCGGCCCCGACCGGACCACCCGCTCGACCCTCAGGAGCGCCAGCCATGCCAGCACCCGCCGATCGCGAGAAGGCCCTCGACCTGGCGCTCGCGCAGATCGAACGCGCCCACGGCAAGGGCGCGGTCATGCGCCTCGGCGACGAGGCGCGAGCACCCATCGACGTGATCCCGACCGGCTCGATCGCCCTCGACGTGGCCCTCGGCATCGGCGGCCTGCCGCGCGGCCGGATCGTGGAGATCTACGGACCCGAGAGCAGCGGGAAGACTAGCTTGGCGCTGCACGCGGTCGCCAGCGCCCAGCGAGCCGGCGGCATCGCCGCGTTCATCGACGCCGAGCACGCTCTCGACCCGGACTACGCCCGCAAGCTGGGTGTCGACACCGACGCGCTGCTCGTCTCCCAGCCGGACACCGGCGAGCAGGCGCTGGAGATCATGGACATGCTCATCCGCTCCGGCGCGATCGACGTCATCGTCATCGACTCCGTCGCGGCCCTGGTCCCGCGCGCGGAGATCGAGGGCGAGATGGGCGACAGCCACGTCGGACTGCAGGCCCGACTGATGTCCCAGGCCATGCGCAAGATCACCGGTGCCCTGAGCCAGTCGAACACCACGGCGATCTTCATCAACCAGCTGCGGGAGAAGGTCGGAGTGTTCTTCGGCTGCTTCTCCTACACGACGCGGGTCACCCTCGCCGACGGCACCCAGGAGAAGATCGGCAAGATCGTCAACCAGAAGATGGACGTCGAGGTGCTCTCCTATGACCCGGAGACGAACCGGGTCGTGCCGCGGCGCATCGTGAACTGGTTCGACAACGGCCCGGTCGAGGAGTTCCTGCAGTTCACGGTGGCCAAGTCCGGGCGCAACGGGCGGCGCGCCCAGTTCTCGGCGACCGCCAACCACTTGATCCGCACGCCTGGGGGGTGGCGGGAGGCCGGCGAGCTGCTGGCCGGGGACCGGGTCATGGTCGCCGAGGACCGGAAGCTGAGCGACCTGCAGTGGCAGCTGGTCCTCGGCAGCCTCATGGGCGATGGTGCGCTGTCTCCCAACACCCGGGGCCGCTCCGGAACACGCTTCCGGATGAGTCACGGACCCAAGCAGCACGCCTACCTGGACTGGAAGGCGTCGTTGCTGGGCAACATCCAGCAGTCGCGGTCCGAGAACGCCGCCGGGGCCGCGTTCGTCGATCTGACCCCCCTGCCCGAGCTGGCTGAGCTGCGGCGAGCGGTCTATTTCGACGGTCGCAAGGTCCTGTCCTGGGACTACCTGAAGGCGCTGACCCCGTTCGCGCTGGCGATCTGGTACATGGACGACGGAACGTTCGCCCTGCGGGCCAAGGGGCTGCAGGAACGCACCCGCGACGGCAGCGGGAGAGTCGAGATCTGCATCGACGCGCTCACCCCGGACTCACGCCAACGGCTGTTGGATCACCTCGCGGGAGCCTTCGACCTCCATCCGAAGCTGATCCAACGCGGTCCGCGCCAGCAGAACGTGCTCGTCTTCCCGAAGGACGAGACGACGAAGCTGCACGAGATTGTCGCGCCCTATGTCCACCCGTCGATGGACTACAAGCTGCTTCCTCGGTTGCGCGGCCGGTTCTTGGTGACGCCGGAGTTCGTCGAGCCGGAGGCCACTCTCGTGCCCGCGGAGATCCTCGACATCCACGTCAAGCCCCGGTTGCGCACGATGCATCGGTTCGACATCGAGGTGGAGGGCAACCACAACTACTTCGTCGACGGCGTCATGGTCCACAACAGCCCCGAGACGACCACGGGTGGCAAGGCCCTGAAGTTCTACGCGTCGGTGCGTTTGGACGTCCGGCGGATCGAGACGCTCAAGGACGGCCAGGACGCGGTGGGCAACCGGACCCGGGTCAAGGTCGTCAAGAACAAGCTGGCCGCGCCGTTCAAGCAGGCCGAGTTCGACATCCTCTACGGCCAGGGCATCTCCCGTGAGGGCAGCCTGATCGACATGGGCGTCGACAACGGCATCGTGCGCAAGAGCGGCGCCTGGTACACCTACGACGGCGACCAGCTCGGCCAGGGCAAGGAGAACGCCCGCGCGTTCCTGCGCGACAACCCCGACCTCGCCGACGAGATCGAGAAGCGCATCAAGGAGAAGCTGGGGATCGGCCCCACCGTCGACGCGCCCGCCGCCGAAGCGCCGCTGGCCCCGGTGGTCCCGATCGACGAGTAGGCAGCCGAGGCGGACAGGACACGACGGTCGTGGTGCGCAGACGGAGGGGTCGTCCCGGCCCGGAAGAGCCCGAGCGTCCGGACGTCGAGCAGCAGGCTGCCGCCGACCCGGAGGCGGTGGCCCGCACCATCGTCCTGCAGCAGCTGACCGCGGGCCCCCGGACCCGCGGTCAGCTGGCGGGCGTGCTGGCCCGCAAGGGCGTACCCGAACAGGCCGCACTCGACGTGCTCGACCGCTTCGGCGAGCTGGGTCTGGTCGACGATGCCGCGTTCAGCCGTGGCTGGGTGAGCTCGCGGCACGAGGGGCGCGGCCTGGCCCGCGGCGCCCTCGCCCGCGAGCTGCGCCAGCGCGGCGTGGACGAGCCCACGATCAGCGAGGCGTTGGGCGACCTCGACGGTGTCCGCGAGCTGGAGACGGCGCGCCGCCTGGTGGCCAAGAAGCTGCCGAGCACCCGGGGTGCCCCGCGCGAGGCCCGTTTCCGGCGCCTGGCCGGCATGCTGGCGCGCAAGGGCTACCCGCCGGGGATGTGCGCCCAGGTCGTCGCGGACGCGCTGCGCAACGAGGGCACCGAGGTGCACGTCGTCGTGGGCAGCGACGAGGACCTCTACCGGATGGACGCTCTCGACGCCGACTGACCCCTCCTCGCGGGGACCGCGCCCGGCACGCCTGCGACGTCCGCCAGGATGTCGCTGTGGCCGACCGAAGCGAGGACGACGTCGAGGAGCACGTCGATCCCGGGGCGCCCTTCCTCGCCGCCTCCCCGTGCGAGGGCCACGGCCGGCTCTGGCTCTACGCCAGCGACGTCGACGTCCTCGTCGCCGTCGACCCGGGGACCCTGGTGGCCCGCGTCCACGCCGAGCTGGGCCCGCCTCCTGACGGCGCAGATCCCGAGGCGGGCGCGCAGCTGCTGGTCACGGCGGAGCGCGTGTGGGTGGCTCGCGACGCGCTGCTGGTGGCGGTGGACCCCTGGTCGGCGGCCACGACGTCGGTGGCCGTCCCGTCGGGGAACCGGGCGTGGACCACGGACGGGGACCGGCTGTGGGCCACGGCCTGGCCGGCTCCCGACGTCCTCGAGGTCCACCTCGGCAGTGGGACCCAGCGCCGGGTCGACGTCGGCGGGCATCTCACCGAGGCCTGCGCGTCCGCGGGCACCTTGTGGGTCGTCGACCGCACGGACGAGACCGTGCTCGGTCTGGACACGGCGACCTTGCAGCCGCGCGTACGGCTGCCCTTCGACGGCGGCCGGGTGCACCTGCTGCCCTGGGCGGGCGGGGTGCTCGCCACCAGGACCGAGGAGCAGGGCGTCATCGCCACCGGTGTCGGCAACCTCGACACGACGACCCTGTGGCTGGTGGACGGCTCGGGGTCACGCCGCCAGGTCCTGTACTCCGGCGCGGGGGGCGCTGCCGTGCCGCTCGGTGACGCGGTCTGGGTCACGGCCCTGCGCGAGCCCGCCCTCGAGGACCGTCGGCAGGCGCCCGGTCGGGTCGGCGTCGCCTCGCCGCGCTCGTACCTGTCCAGCCTGCAAGATCTGCCGGACCCGGTCACCCTCCTCCAGGAGGTGCTGCTGCCCGCCGGCGCGCCCGGGCGTCATCACGTGGTCGAGGGCCAGGTCCTGCAGCTGGCCGCGGGGGAGGGTCGCTTGTGGGCGCAGGGCTTCGTCCGCAGTCGGCAGGAGTCGCCGATCTCGCTCGTCGACCCCGAGCGCGGAGTCGTCGGCGAGGTCGACCTGGCCGTACTGGACCTCTCGGGATACCCCTCGACCCGCCGCCCGGCTCGTGCCGAGGTCGAGCCGGAGACTCCCGACCAGACGCTGGAGCGCCTGCCCGGCGCGGTCCAAGGCGCCCTCACGGCGACCACCTGGCAGGTCGATGCCCGCACCGGCGACCGCAGCGAGCGGCCCTGGCTGGACTCGCGGTTCGCCCTGGTCGACGTCCGCGTGGAGCCGGAGACCTACGACGTGCTGGTCACCTTCACCTGGGCCGAGGAGCCCGGGACGACGTTCGGGTACGTCTTCGCGGCCGACCCGGCCTGGTCGTCGGAGGAGGTCGCGGGCATCCTCGACGTCGAGCTCAAGGAGGACCTCGACACGGGGATCATGCGGTGGGGTGAGCGCAGCGAGGGCGACAGGGTCGTGTGGGTCAGCCGCCCGCAGGGCCGCGAACAGCCGGCCGACGACCCCGGCTCCTTCGGCGACTGAGCGGTCACCGCGCGGCGTCGTACGCGGCGATCGCTCGCTTGGTCGCCGACATCCGCCAGCCCTGCTCGACCAGCGCCGCCACCTCGTCCCAGTCCGGGTCGGACCCCGGGTCCAGCAGCACGCCGACCCAGCCGCTCGGTCCAACGTATGGCGGGACGAAGTAGCGGACCGGGTCGCCACCCACCAGCGCGGCCTGCTCCCCCGGTGGCGCCTTGACCCACAGGGCGAGTCGGCCATCGCCGTGGTGGTCCACGGTCAGCCAGGCGAAGCGCTTGCCTCGGCACAGCAGGCCGGTGTGCCCGTGGCTGTCCTCATGCGCCGTCTCGGGCAGGGCCTCCAGGGCGCTGACAAGCCGCTTCCGGACATCGAGGCAGTCCGCCTCCGTCCACGTCCGCGACATGGACCACAACGCTAGGGCTGTCCGCCGACAGCGCGCAGGACGTGCTCCTCATGTCGCTCGCCGTCCCAGTGCCGCAGGCCGACTCCTTGGGCCACGATCGTGCGGGTGTCCAGCACCCCGACGGCGCCGGCCAACTGGTCCGGCGACATCCGACGGGCGAGGGTGACGTGCGGCATCCAGTCGGCGTCGTCGAACTTGTCCGCGGGCAGGGGGCACTCGCCGCAGATCGCGCGTACCCGCTCCTGCAGCGCGGCGAGCTCCGCGGTCCGCACGGCGGCGCGGACCAGGATGCGCGAGCGGTCCTTGCCGAACACGAGCAGCCCTTCCAGCCGGACCGTCACGGGGAGGCCCTCCGCGACCGACCGGAGCGCCGGGTGCAGGTCGACGGGGATGCGCTGGTAGGCCGCCAGCGTCAGGTGCGGCCGGTTGCTCGCTGAGCCGTGCCGGCTCGCGCTGGGCAGGCCGGCCTCGGCCAGGACGGCCCACTGCCGCCGAACCCAGCGCTCCGACCGCTCGTCCAGCAGCACCTCCACCGAGTGCACCACACCGCCCGCGCCTTGTCATGCCTCGGCAGGAAGCACCGATGCAGGCACCGTGTCCTCGACCTCGCCGGACTGCCTGCGGGCCAGCGCCTTGCCGAGCTCCCACCCGATGAACAGCACGAGGGCCGGAAGGGCACCGAACAACCATTGCGTGCTGGTGAGCGCCGATGCGCCGAGCAGCGACGTCAGCGCGGCACCACGCGCGATCAGGATCGCCAGAACGATCTCCACGATGGCCGTGATGTTGAGTGTCCTGTTGTCGAAGGTGTCCAGGCGCAGGATCGTGGCCTTTTCGTCGCGGGACTCGAAAGCCGCGATCACGAGCATCAGGGAGAACGCGACGAGACCCATGGTGCTGGCGATCCCGAGGTCGTACTGGTGCTTTCCGGCGACGATCACCACGTCGATCGCGACGGACATGAACAGGCCGGCCAGGCCCACGGTGGTCATGACGGCGGGACTCATGATCGAGGCGTCCCGCGGACGTGGTTTGCGCTGCATGAGCCCCGGGGTCTCTTTGTCCAGTCCCAGCGCGATGCCGACCGGCGCGGTGATGAGGAAGTTGATCCACAGGATCTGCACGGCGGAGAAGGGCTGTCCGCCAGCGATGTTGAGCAGGCTCGCGAGCAGGAACGTCACCACGTAGGTCACCAGCGCCACCAACATGAACCGGATGTACTTCAGCATGTTGTCGTAGAGCTTGCGTCCCTCCGAGATGGCTCGCACGATCGTGGCGAAGTTGTCGTCGGTGAGGATCATGCGCCCGGCGTTCTTGGCGACCTGAGTGCCCGTGCCCATCGCGATGCCGATGTCAGCGGCCTTGATCGCGGGGGCATCGTTGACCCCGTCGCCGGTCATGGCCACGACCTCGCCCTTCTTGCGCAGGGTTTGGACCATGAGCACCTTGTGCTCGGGGGCCACCCGTCCGACCACTCCGATGCTGTCGATGCGCTCGAGTCGTTCGGCTTCGGACATCGCGGCCAGATCGGTGCCGAGTATCGCTTCTCCGGGGATGCCGACCTGCTTGGCGATGGCCGCCCCGGTGACGACGTCGTCCCCGGTGACCATTCGCACCCGGATGTTGGCCTCCTGGGCCGCCTTGACCGCGTCCACCGACTCGGCGCGAGGAGGGTCGATCATCCCGACGATCGCGGTCATCTGCAGGTCCTTGACCATCGACAGCAGGTCACCGTCGGGGTCGAAGTCCTTGGGGTCGATGTCCCTCGTGGCTGCAGCCATGACGCGCAGACCCTTGCCCCCGAGACGCTGCATCTCCTGGTCGGCGCGCTCGTTCTCCCGATCGCCCCACGGCACGCTCTGTCCGTTGGCCAAGGCCGTCGCTGCCTTCGCGATCACCGCCGGTCCGGCTCCCTTGACGAACGCCCGGACGACCGGCTTCCCCGAGTCGTCCTTGGCCTCGCAGAAGGCGGCCATGAGCTTGTAGGTGGGGTCGAAGGGAAGGGTGGCCAGTCTCGGGAAGGCAGCCTGGTTGCCCTCGATGTCCAGCTGTGCCTTGTGCCCGAGGACCAGCAGCGCACCCTCCGTCGGGTCTCCCACCACCTTGCCGTTCACGAGCTTGGCGTCGTTGGCGATGAGGAATGGCAGGATCGCCGCCTCGATGGTGTGGGTGTTTCCCGCGGTGTGCTCCACATGGCCGTCGAGGCCGTACCCCATGCCGGATATCGCGTAGCGGTCGGTGGGGTCGATCACCTCCACGACGGTGACCTGGTTCAAGGTGAGCGTGCCGGTCTTGTCCGAGTTGATGGCCGAGGTCGAGCCGAGGGTCTCGACCGAGTCGAGGCTCTTCACGACCGCGCCGTGGGCGGCGAGATCCCTGGACCCGCTGGACAGGATGACCTGCAGCACAGTCGGCATCGCCATCGGTACCGCGGCCAGGGCGAGCGCGATCGCCGTCGTGAAGATCTTCTGGGTCGAGTCCCCGCGGGAGATCCCGAGGGCGAACATGATCGCGATGGTCAGTCCGGCCGCCGCGGCGATCCACAACGTCAGGGTGTCCAGCTGCTTGGTCAGCGGGGTCTTGAGGGTGGGAGCCGACTTCAGCATGCCGGAGATGTTGCCCACGGCGGTGTCGGCGCCGGTCCCCGTGACGATCATCAGGCCGCTGCCGTGCGTCACCGGGGTGTTCATGAACGCCATGTTGGACTGGTCCCCGAGCACCGGGTTCTGATCGGTGATCACGTCGACGCTCTTGGACGCGGGAACGCTCTCGCCGGTCAGCGCGGACTCGTCGATCTGCAGCGAGGTGGCCTCGAGCAGCCGCCCGTCCGCGCACACGTCGTCACCGGCCGCCAGCAGGACCACGTCGCCCACGACCACCTGGTCGGCGTCGACCTTCACTTCGGTGCCATCCCGACGCACCCGGGCGGATGTCTTGAGCATCGACTGCAGAGCGTTCATGGCACTCTCCGCCTTGCCCTGCTGGCGCAAGCCGCCCAGGGCGTTCAGCGCAGTGATCAGCAGGACGGCGATCCCGGTGGCGACCTGGCCGATGAGGAGCGAGGCGACGGCGGCAGCGACGAGGATGATCTGCATGTAGGACCGGTACTGCGCCAGGAAGCGTTGCCAGCCCGGCGGTGGCTTCTCGGCGGGCAGGGCGTTCGGCCCGTTCGCCTTCAGCCGCTCGGCGGCCTTGGCTGCGGAGAGACCGGTGGCCGGGTCGACACCGAGCTTCTGGGTCACCTCGTCTGGCGTGAGCGCGTACCAGTTCTCCGTTGCGGCGCCGCCGCCGGCCGGCGTCTCGTCCTTGCTGGGTACCAGGGCCGCTTCGGTCATGACCAGTCAGTCCTTCGTCTCGGGAGTCTCGCGGGCTGCGTACGCGCCCTAGAAAGGAGTCGGGATGAGGTGCAGAGGCAGGTTCGGCTCCACGTATCCCCGGGCGCTCGGCTTGCGCGGCATCTTGACGTCGAGCGGCGCCAGTGGCTTGTACGGGATCTGGCTGAGCAGGTGGGTGATGATGTTGAGCCGTCCCCGCTTCTTGTCGTTGTTGTCCGCGATGAACCAGGGCGCCCACGGCGTGTCGGTGGCAGCCAGCATGGCGTCCCGCGCCCGGCAGTAGTCGAAGTGACGGCTGTAGGACTTCAGGTCCGTGGGGGAGAGCTTCCAGATCTTGCGTGGGTCTTCGATGCGGCTCTCGAGCCGTCGGGTCTGCTCGTCGACGCTGACGTTGAGCCAGTACTTGATCAGGATGATCCCGTTGTCGACCATCGCCTTCTCGACCGCAGGGACCTGCTCCAGGAACTTCTCGCTCTGTTCCAGGGTGCAGTAGCCCATGACGGGCTCGACGCCCGCGCGGTTGTACCAGCTGCGGTCGAAGATGGCGACCTCCCCGGCCGAGGGGAAGTGCGCGATGTAGCGCTGGATGTACATCTGTGACTTCTCGCGCTCGTTCGGGGTGGGCAGCGCGATGTGCTTGAACACCCGAGGGCTCGTGCGCTCGGTGATCCGTCGGATCGTGCCGCCCTTGCCCGCCGAGTCCAGGCCCTCGAAGACGATGCACACCTTGGCACCGGAGGACTTGACCCACTCCTGCATGGCCACCAACTCGCCCTGCAGGCGCCGCATCTGCTTCTCGTACTCCTTCGTCTTCATCTTGGGCCTGTCGTTCATCTTGGGCCTGTCGTTCATCTTGGGCCTCTCGTTCGTCTTGGGCGTGTCGCCGGCGGTGCCCTCGGCCTGAGCGTCGCGGGACGTCGACTCGCGCACGTCGGGTCGGGCTGGCTTTCCCGCCTGCTGGCGCTTCCCCGACGTCTTGCCCACGGCGGTCGATCTCCTCAAAGTCCGAAGTCCCTACGGGCCCAGGCGGCCCTCTTCGCGCTCACGCTCGCACGGGCAGCCCTGGGATGGCCAGGGGCCTTGGGCCCGCTGTGGCCGGCCGACCGGCCACTCGGCGCCTTCCCCCGGCCGTCTCGGCCACCGCCCCAGCGTCGCCCACCCGTACGCTGTGGGGGTGACAGGGGCCCACACCGGTGCTCGCACCTACAGCCTGCGGACCTACGGCTGCCAGATGAACGTGCACGACTCCGAGCGGCTGTCCGGGCTGCTGGAGGAGGCGGGCTACGTCCGCGCGCCCGACGGCGAGGACGGCGACGTCGTGGTCCTCAACACCTGCGCGGTCCGCGAGAACGCGGACAACAAGCTGTACGGCAACCTGGGCCACCTCGCCCCCGTGAAGGCGTCCCGGCCGGGGATGCAGATCGCGGTCGGGGGCTGCCTCGCGCAGAAAGACCGCGGCGACATCCTCGAGCGGGCACCCTGGGTCGACGTCGTCTTCGGCACGCACAACATCGGCTCGCTGCCCACCCTGCTGGAACGCGCGCGCCACAACGCGGCGGCCCAGGTCGAGATCGTCGAGGCGCTCGAGGTGTTCCCCTCGACGCTGCCGACGCGTCGCGACAGCGCGTACTCGGCCTGGGTCTCGATCAGCGTGGGATGCAACAACACGTGCACGTTCTGCATCGTCCCGTCGTTGCGGGGAACCGAGCGGGACCGACGACCCGGCGACGTGCTCGCCGAGGTGCGGGCGCTGGTCGCCGACGGGGTGCTCGAGGTGACGCTGCTGGGGCAGAACGTCAACTCCTACGGCGTCGAGGTCGGCGAGCGGGGCGCCTTCGCGAGCCTGCTGCGCGCGTGCGGTGAGGTCGAGGGGCTGGAGCGCGTACGGTTCACCAGCCCGCACCCGCGGGACTTCACCGACGACGTCATCGAGGCGATGGCCGAGACGCCCAACGTCATGCCCTCGCTGCACATGCCGCTGCAGTCCGGCTCCGACGACGTGCTGCGCCGGATGCGGCGCTCGTACCGCTCGGAGCGCTTCCTGGGGATCCTCGACCGCGTCCGCGCGGCGATCCCCGAGGCCGCCGTGACGACGGACATCATCGTCGGCTTCCCCGGCGAGACCGACGCCGACTTCGAGGCGACGTTGGACGTCGTGCGGGCGGCGCGCTTCGCCGGTGCGTTCACCTTCCAGTACTCCCCGAGGCCGGGCACGCCGGCCGCCTCGATGGACGGGCAGGTCCCCAAGGCGGTCGTCCAGGAGCGCTACGAGCGACTGGTCGCGGCGCAGGACGACATCGCGTGGGCGGAGAACAGGACCCAGCTCGGACGCACGGTCGAGGTGCTCGTCGCCGAGGGCGAGGGGCGCAAGGACGACGCCACCCGGCGGATGAGCGGACGAGCGCGTGACAACCGGCTGGTCCACTTCGTGCCCCAGGGCGACCCGCGCCCGGGCGACGTCGTCATGGTCGAGGTCACCCACGCCGCGCCGCACCACTTGGTCGCGGACGGGCCGGTACGCGCGCTGCGGCGCACCCCCGGAGGGGACGCGTGGGCCGCCCGCCAGGAGCGCCGGCGCTCCGACGCGGTCCTGCTCGGGCTACCCCGGGTCGGGGCGCCCGCCTGATGGCCGCTGTCGCAGCGGCGTACGTCCCCAGCCCGCCACTGCTCCACCCTGACGTGGGAACCGGGCCGGACCCGCAGCTCGAGGCGCTCCGGGCGGCCTGCCACCGCGCGGTGGGCGGGCTCGTCGATGGCGGCCCGTCGGGCGTGGTCGTCCTCGGTGACCTCGCTGACCGTGCCGTCCTTGCACCGGCGGCGCCCCCGGGGGGACAGGGGGGTCACGCTCGGGCGGACGAGACCTCGGCCGGGACCTTCGCGCCCTGGGGGGTGGATGTCCGGGTGGGCGCGGTCGGCGTCGCGCCCAGCCTCGGCCTGGCGCACTCGATCGGTGCGTGGCTGCTCGACGCGGCCGGGTGGACCGGCCCGAGGTCCTACGTCGCTCCCGGCGACCTCGACGCGTTGCCGGAGGGGGCCGCCCTCCTCGTGGTCGCCGACGGCAGCGCGACGCGCACCCCGAAGGCGCCCGGATCCTACGACCCGGCCGGCGAGGCCTTCGACGCGAGGGTCCGCGCGGCGCTGGCCTCGGGGGATCCGGGCCGACTCGCCGCCCTGCCGGCCGAGGCCGCGCGCGCGGTCCTTGCGCAGGGCGTTCCCGCCTGGCACGAGGCGGCCCGCCTCCTGGACGGGCGGACCTACCGTGCCGAGGTCCTCGCGGACAGTGCGCCCTTCGGCGTCGGCTATCTCGTCGCCGTGTGGAGCCGTTGAGCCTCAGCCGTCGAACGCATCGGTGGCAACGCCGCGGGAGAGCCGGCCGCGCGAGCAGGGCTAGGGGAGGATGCGGGACGTGTCCTCCCGAGCCCGCCGGCCCCTCGTCGCGGTCGTGGGACCGACGGCGGCCGGCAAGTCCGGGCTCGGCGTACGCCTCGCGCACGCGCTGGACGGCGAGGTGGTCAACGCCGACTCCATGCAGCTCTACGTCGGCATGGACATCGGGACCGCGAAGCTGTCCGTCGCCGAGCGCGAGGGCGTGCCGCACCACCTGCTCGACGTGTGGGACGTGCGGACGACGGCGGACGTGGCGACCTACCAGGGCCTCGCTCGGGCCGCGATCGAACAGGTCCGGGCGCGCGGGCGGACGCCGGTCGTCGTCGGCGGGTCCGGGCTGTACGTCAGCGCGGTGCTCGACGACCTCGTCTTCCCCGGCACCGACCCGGCGCTGCGGGCCGAGCTCGAGGCCGAGCTCGCCGAGGTCGGCCCGGAGGCGATGCACGTACGTCTCGCGGCCCTCGACCCCGAGGCGGCCGCGGCGATCCTGCCCTCGAACGGGCGGCGCATCGTGCGTGCGCTCGAGGTGGTGGCCCTTCGCGGACGCTTCGACGCGCGGCTGCCCGCGCCGCGCGCGCACGAGCCGACCGTGATCCTCGGACTGGACGTCGCGCGGCACGCGCTCGACGAGCGGATCGAGGCCCGGGTCGCGCACATGTGGGCTGCCGGGCTGGTGGCCGAGGTACGCCGGCTCGCCGAGGAGGCCGGGCTGCGGGAGGGGCGGACCGCCTCGCGGGCGCTCGGCTACGCCCAGGCCCTCCGGCTGATCGACGGCGAGCTCGACGAGGAGGCCGCCCGGGCGGAGACCGTACGCGCGACCCGTCGCTTCGCCCGCCGCCAGCTGAGCTGGTTCGGGCGCGACGGGCGGGTCCGCTGGCTCCCCTCCGATGCGGCGGACCTGCTCGACCAGGCCCTCGCCGCCCTCTGAGCGCGGCTCCGGCCGACCAGGTGCGCCCGTTCGGCGCATCGATGCCGCGGCTGTGCGCGTCGATGCCGCCGTCAGGGCAACTACCCGTGGAGGACTGTCGGTGTCTGCTCGTCGTGCGTTGTCCGCTCGTCGCCGCTACCTGGGCCGCCGGGTCGCGGTCGGGGCTGCCCTCGCGGCGCTGGCGGCCACCACCCTCGGTGTCGGGAGCGCCCATGCGGCGACCGACACCTCGCCGCTGACGCTCGCCGTCGGGCCGAACTGCACGCTGAGCGCGGACACCCCGCAGGCTGGCCAGAACACGCTGACGGACTCCACCACGCCGACCCTGACCAGCGTCGCCTGGGCGCACTCGCGCGTGACGGTCAAGCCCAAGACCACGGTCCGGGTGACGGTCAAGCTCTCCGACGACTGCGCGGGGTCACGCGACGTCATCCTCGAGCTGCGCAACGCGACCACCCACCAGACGAGCTACCTCGACACCAACTACGTGTCCTCGACGGTGACGTCGACGGCGATCGTCGACACGTGGAACGCCGACGTCCCCCTGTACGGCACCGACGCGGGGAGCATCAGCATCTCCCACGTGCTGGTGCTCTCCGGCTTCACCAGCCTGGTCTACGACGCGACGTCGGGCGCGGTCATCAGCTACACGCCGCAGGACGACCAGGTGAGCGACTCCGACTACAAGTCCCTCACGCCGGCCAAGGCCACCAAGGTCGCGGTCGTCGCCTCGACCTACCTGACGGCCGACGCGGCGCCGGAGCCGGGCAAGGTCGGCAAGACGCTGAGCGTCAAGGCGACCCTGAAGAAGATCCGGACGTCGGCGTACGCCGCGCTCGCGTCGACGTACGTCAGCATCCAGTACAAGTCCCCAGGGTCGCGGACCTGGCACACGCTGAAGAAGGTCAAGACCTCCTCGACGGGGGTCGCGGCGACGACGTACAAGCCGTCCAAGAAGGGCACGTACAGCTTCCGGGCCGTCTACACCGGGTCGACGTACGTCGCTGCCGCGACCAGCGCGACCGACACCGTCAAGGTCTCCTAGCCGGGCCGGGCCTGCCACCCGCGCTGATTCCGCGCAATCGGGGGGTGGGCGTGCGGTGCGCTGCGCGATTCCGCGCCATCGGGGCGCGGCGGGGGGTGCGCCGAGCCCGCGGCAGCGGGGACGATGCGTCACGCGGCCCGGTCGACGCCGCCCGTTCCCCCGTCCGGTGGCGGCTGGTACGTCACTGCGCGGGCTGCGAGTGACGTGTAACCCGCCGCAAGTGCCCTGTCGGAGCGGCCGGGACGGCGGTCGGCGGGCGGACCTAGGCTGGTGGCGTGGCCGAGGTCGTCGAGGGGCACGGCGGGGAGCCCGTCGAGGGGCACGGCGTGGAGGTCGTCAGGGGGGACGCCGTCGAGTTCGTCAAGGGGCACGGAACGGAGAACGACTTCGTGCTGCTGCCCGACCCCGACGGCACGCTCGTGCTCACCGCGGAGCAGGTCCGGGCGATCTGCGACCGGCACCGCGGCATCGGCGCCGACGGTGTGCTGCGCGTCGTCCGGACGGCGAAGTCGCTCGAGCCCGACGTCGAGCCGCTGGCCGACGAGGCGGAGTGGTTCATGGACTACCGCAACGCCGACGGCTCGCTGTCGGAGATGTGCGGCAACGGCGTACGCGTCTTCATCCGGTTCCTGCTCGACGAGGGCTGGGCGTCCGGCTCGAGCATTCCGGTGGCGACCCGAGGCGGCGTACGGCGTGCCCGCGTCGAGCCAGACTCCACCATCGCCGTCGACATGGGCGCGCCGGTGGCGCGTCGGGGAGGCCTGACCGAGGTGCGCATCGGTGAGACGTCGTGGGCCGCCACCGCCCTCGACATCCCCAATCCGCACGCGGTCGTCGTCGTCGACGACCTCGCCGAAGCGGGGGCGCTGCTGGCAGCGGCCGAGGCGCGCCCCGGCGACCCCTACCCGGGCGTCCACATCCCGGGCCGCCTGTTCCCTGATGGCGTCAATGTCGAG
Organism: Actinomycetes bacterium; assembly: GCA_035506535.1. NCBI lineage: Bacteria > Bacillati > Actinomycetota > Actinomycetes > Actinomycetes bacterium. The sequence goes on from DATJPE010000083.1 coordinate 70,655, forward strand.
TTCGTGCGCATCGACGAGCCCGGTCACCTGGCGATGCGCGTCTTCGAGCGCGGGGTCGGTGAGACGAGGTCCTGCGGTACGGGCGCGTGCGCCGCGGTCGTCGCCGCTCGAGACCGCCTCGGCGCGGGGGCCCCGGAGCAGTGGCAGGTCAGCGTGCCGGGCGGCGTGCTGCGGGTGACCCAGCGCGGTGAGCCCGGCTCCGCGAGGCGGGAGCGGCCTGAGCACGCGGGCGAGGCGGGATGGTTCGAGTTCTCGACGGAGCGCGACCTCGGCGGCTCGGTCGAGCTGGCCGGGCCGGCCGTACTCGTCGCCCGCGGCTCCCTGGACCTCGACGCCCTCGGCTGACCGCTGCCGCCCCGACCCGCCCCGAGACCACCCTGGTGGTGGTTGACCACCCGGAGCCAGGGCGGTGAACCGCCACCGGGGTGGTCACGGTGCGAAACCCGGGCCACGAGTGCGGGGCGGACGGGCGTCGGCGCAACTGGGTCGCTGCCCGCCGCGGCGGCGTGCGACCCTGGAGGGACGATGACTGACGCCGCACCCGAGCACGCCCTGGACCGGGCCGACCTCATGGACCCGGACGACGACGGATCCTTCGAGCTCGAGGAGCGCCAGGCGCTTCGCCGGGTCGCGGGTCTGTCGACCGAGCTCGAGGACATCACCGAGGTCGAGTACCGCCAGGTACGTCTCGAGCGAGTCGTGCTCGTCGGTGTGTGGACCGAGGGCACGCCGGCGGACGCCGAGAACAGCCTGCGCGAGCTGGCGGCCCTGGCCGAGACGGCCGGCTCGGAGGTCCTCGAGGGGCTGGTCCAGCGCCGGGACAAGCCGGACGCGGCGACCTACATCGGCTCCGGCAAGGCCAAGCAGTTGCGCGACGTCGTCGTCGCGACCGGCGCCGACACGGTGATCTGCGACGGCGAGCTGACCCCGGGCCAGCTCAACCACCTGGAGAACATCGTCAAGGTCAAGGTCGTCGACCGGACGGCGCTGATCCTCGACATCTTCGCCCAGCACGCGCGCAGCCGGGAGGGCAAGGCGCAGGTCAGCCTGGCGCAGATGGAGTACATGCTCCCGCGGCTGCGCGGCTGGGGTGAGTCGATGTCCCGGCAGGCGGGCGGTCGCGTCGCCGGCGGCGCCGGGATCGGCGGCCGAGGACCCGGCGAGACCAAGATCGAGACGGACCGTCGGCGGATCCGTACGTCCATGGCGAGGGTGCGCCGCGAGATCAAGGAGATGGGCAAGGCGCGTCAGACGCAGCGGGCCGAGCGTCGCCGCAACGACGTACCGTCGGTCGCGATCACCGGCTACACCAACGCCGGCAAGTCCAGCCTGCTCAACCGGATCACTGGCGCGAACGTGCTCGTCGAGAACGCGCTGTTCGCGACGCTGGACCCGACGGTGCGGCGCGCGGAGACCCCCGACGGGCGGACGTTCACGCTGACCGACACCGTCGGTTTCGTCCGCCACCTGCCGCACACGCTGGTCGACGCGTTCCGCTCGACCCTGGAGGAGGTGGCGCAAGCCGACCTCGTCCTGCACGTCGTCGACGCCAGTGACGCCGACCCGGAGTCGCAGATCGCGGCGGTACGCGAGGTGCTGGCCGAGATCGGCGCGGCGCACGTACCCGAGCTCGTCGTGCTCAACAAGGCCGACGTGGCCCCGACGGAGACCCTGGCCCGGCTGCGTCGCCGCGAGCCGCACAGCGTGACGGTGTCCGCGCGGACCGGAGCCGGCGTCGAGGACCTGCTGGCCGCGATCGAGCACGACCTGCCCCGGCCGCGGGTCGAGGTCGACGTGCTGGTGCCCTACGCCCAGGGCCGCCTCGTGGCCCGCGTCCACGACGAGGGCGAGGTGCTCGCCGAGGAGCACACGGCCGACGGTACGTCGCTGCGCGCCCGCGTCGGCCCCCGCCTGGCTGCCGACCTGGCCCCCTACGCCGCCACCCCCATGCCTAGGCCCACCCCCACCCCCACCCCCGCCCCCTGACCCCGGCCCCCTGACCCCGGCCCCCTGACCCCGGCCGTGACCCCTCTCTTTTCTCGAATGAACGCGGCGTTGTTCCAATAGGTGTGACTGAACGCCGCGTTCATTCCAAAGAGCGGTGAGAAGGCGGAGGGCGGGGTACGTCGGCCCGGGTACGTCGGCCGGGGAGGTCCACAGGGCGGTTTGCGAGGACGTCGCGTGCCACCGGGTGAGCGAGGATGGACGCCGTGCCCGAGCCGACGCTTCGTGAGGATGGACGCCGTGGCCGAGCCGAGCGCTTCGTGAGGATGGACGCCGTGGCCGAGCCGGCGCTTCGTGAGGATGGACGGCGTGGCTGAGCCGGCGCTTCGTGAGGATGGACGGCGTGGCTGAGCCAACGCTTCGTGAGGCCCTCGCGGCGGCGGTCGCGGCGATCGGCGGATCGACGCGAGAGGGTCAGGTCCGGATGGCCGAGGCCGTGGCGCGCGCGATGTCCTCCAGCGAGGGGGACGGTGGGCGTGTCGCTGGGTCACCCGGCGCCCCACGCCCGGGTCCGGCGCGCGCGAGCGACCACACGCCGGCCGACCACGACGATGGCGAGCCGACAGAGCCGGCCGGCGACGAGCCGACAGTGCCGGCCGGCGACGAACCGTCCGACGTAGGCGACCACGGGCCGTCGGCCAGCCCCGAAGACGGCTGGCGCCTGGACGGCGGCGAGCGGGGGCCGGCAGACGTACCTGAGCCGCCGCGGTCCGAGCGCGACGGCGGCAGCGACGACGGGCGGCGGGCAGGAACCCACCTGCTGGTCCAGGCCGGGACCGGCACCGGCAAGTCCCTGGCCTACCTCGTGCCCGCGGTGCTGCACGCCCTGCGCACGGGCGACCACGTCATCGTGGCCACGGCCACCATCGCGCTGCAGCGCCAACTCGTCGAGCGGGACCTGCCGGTGGTCGCCGCGGCGTTGGCGCCGCTGACCCGCCGGCCGCCGACGTACGCGATCCTCAAGGGCCGCCACCACTACCTGTGCCGGCACCGCCTCGAGGAGGGTCCGCAGCCCGACGACGACAACGACACGCTGTTCGACCCGGCGCCGTCGACGCCCCTCGGCAAGGACGTACGACGCATCCGCGCCTGGGCCGAGAGGACCGAGACGGGAGACCGGGACGAGCTCGTCCCCGCGCCGGCGGAACGGGCCTGGCGCGCCCTGTCGGTGACCTCGCACGAGTGCCTGGGCGCGGCGCGGTGCCGCTACTCCGACGAGTGCTTCTCCGAGCTGGCGCGCGAGCACGCCCGCCGCGCCGACGTCGTGGTGACCAACCACGCCATGCTCGCCATCGACGCGGTCAGCGGGATCCCCCTGCTGCCCGAGCACGAGGTCGTCGTCGTCGACGAGGGCCACGAGCTGCTCGACCGGGTGACCGACGCGATCACCGACGAATTGACCGCGGCGGTCGCGGAGCGGGCGGCGCGCCGGGCCAAGCCGTACGTCTCCGCCGAGCTGCACGACCTGCTCCTCACCGCGGCCGGCTACCTCGAGGACGCCCTCGACCAGGCCCCCGAGGGGCGCGTGGAGCAGCTGGGCGGCGCGCTGTTCGACGCGCTCGTGGCTGTGCGCGACGCCTGCCACGCCGCGCTGTCGGGCTTCGGCAAGGCCTCCTCCGCGGCTCGCGAGCTGACCCTGGACGGTGCGTCCGAGCAGTCGGGCGATGGCGAGCAGGCGGCGAAGGTACGCGCCAAGGCCCTCGTCGACGAGGTCCACGAGATGGCCGGCCGGGTCGTCGCCGCGACCGAGCTCGACGTCGTGTGGGTCACCCGCTCGGAGCGGCGCGGCCCGGCCCTGTGGCGCGCGCCTCTGACGGTCGCCGGCCTGCTGCGCGAGTCGCTGTTCAGCGAACGTACCGCCGTGCTCACCTCCGCGACGCTGACCCTCGGCGGGTCCTTCGAACCGGTCGCCGGCGGGCTCGGCCTGCTCGGTGCGGACGCGCCCGCGTGGGAGGGCCTCGACGTCGGCTCGCCGTTCGACTACGCGCGGCAGGGGATCCTGTACGTCGCCCGGCACCTCCCGCCCCCCGGACGAGACGGCCTGCCCGAGGAGGCGATGGCCGAGCTGGCCTCGCTCGTCGAGGCCGCCGGCGGACGGACGTTGGGCTTGTTCTCCTCCATGCGGGGGGCGGAGCGTGCGGCGGAGTACCTGCGGGAGCGCGTCGACGTACCGGTCCTGTGCCAGGGCGACGACGCGACCGCGCAACTGGTCCGCGACTTCGCGGAGGACCCCGCCACCTGCCTGGTCGGGACGTTGTCGCTCTGGCAGGGCGTCGACGTCCCGGGCGAGGCGTGCACGCTGGTCGTCATCGACCGGATCCCCTTCCCGCGCCCGGACGACCCGCTCGCGTCGGCGCGGGCACGGGCAGTGGCCAAGGCCGGGGGCAACGGCTTCCTGGCGGTGTCGGCCACGACCGCGGCGCTGCTGCTGGCCCAGGGCGCGGGGCGGCTCATCCGCTCCCAGACCGACCGCGGGGTCGTCGCCGTGCTGGACCCCAGGCTGGTGACGGCCCGCTACGGGGACTTCCTGACCCGCTCGCTCCCCCCGTTCTGGCGGACCACCGACGGCGAGGTGGCCCGAGCCGCCCTGCGCCGCCTGGCCGTCGCACCCGCCGCCCGGGCCTGACCCCGCCCGGCTGACTCAGGCCCTCTTGTGGCGGGTTGTCCGTCGCTCGACGTCGTCGTAGCGACGGACAACCCGCCACAAGTCGAGAGCGGGGCGACACAAGCGGCGGGGAGCGGCGGGGGCGGCGAGCGGTGCGCGGGTGTCACCTGACCGGACCATTGGCAGGGCGGGATGGACGTCGCTAGGTTGACTCTCGGCTCCCAGACGATCACGGGGAGGAGCCATGACGATGAGAACAAGGCTCCGGTAGGCCGCTCGTGGCCGAGCGACCCGTCACGCCGAGTATCAGCCTGATCCAAGGCGGGGGGTCGATCGCCGGTCAGCTCCGTGCGCAGTCACTGGACCTGTCCGCGATCAAGGATCCGCGCGAGCGCGCGCTGGTCCAAAAGCAGCTGCAGGCCGTCCTGCCGGCGGTCGCGGTCAAGGCGGGCGCCACCGCGGCGCCGATGACCATCGGCCCGGACGACCTCGAACGGCTCGTCCCGGCGGCTGCCATCGCCGCCGCCGGCCTGGGCCCGGCGCGCACGCCGAGCCCCCCGCCCCCGGTGCTCTGGGAGCAGGACGGCAGCGCCCTGCTCGTCCAGGTCGCCGGCGTACGTGCCCGGCTCGGCGACGGGTACGTCGACATCGTCATCCCCGTCACCTGCGACCAGACCGGACCCACCGAGGTCACCGTCACCTTCGTCGGCGGCTCCGCCGCGCGGCCCGCCGGCGGGGTCATGACCACCGAGGACCACCCGCGCGGACCGGAGGTCGTCGTCGAGCGCTGGCCCGAGCCTCTGGTCGCCTTCGCCTGGGCCACCCTGGTCGGGGCCACGAGCGCCCTTTCCGGAGCCGTCGGGGTGGACACCTCCGGCCGGGCGCTCGTGCCCGCGGCCGTCACCTTCGCGCCCAACGGACTCACCGTCGTGCCGATCGGGCGGCACGCCTTCGTCCAGACACCGGTCGGCCCATGAGCGGCCTGCCGACGCTCGACCCGGAGATCGCCGACCTCGGCCTGGCGATCGGGCTCCTCAGCCCCTCCGACAGCGGCGTCGAGCTCGACAGCACCTGGTTCGACGACCCGGGGGGACGCCTGTCGGGCACCCTCGCCGACGACGGCCGCCGCGACGCCCTGGTCCGCTTCGCCGACGCCGTCCTGGGGTCGGGTGGGCAGGACACCGGCACGAACGGCCGCTCGCGGATACCCCTCCTCGACATCCGGGCGCTCGCGAACGACACCAGCCTTCCCGACATCGTCGTCCTCGCGACGCTCGACGCCACTCCCAGCGACTGGGTCGAGGTGGGCCTGGCCGCGACGCTCACGACGACGTCACCGGCCAGCGTCACCCAGGTCGAGATCCCGATCTACCGCGCGGCGAAGACCGGAAAGTCCGTCGCCCAGCCCTTCGCGCTGCTCGGCGGCGGCATCGTCACGCTCTCGACCGAGCTCACCCTCGCCCCCGATCCCGTCCCGGTGGAGGAGTTCGGCCTGGCCGGCGTCTCCGCATCGGTCGCGGTCGCCCTGTCCGGCGGGCCCGACCCGGTCTTCGCGCTCACCCTCAAGGGGCTGCACCTGCCAGGCGCGCAGGAGACCGGCGACCTGGCCATCGGCGGCGGCGGGCAGTCGCTCGACCAGACCCTCCTCTCCCTCGTCCTTGGCCTGGTCCGCCAGGGCGTCGAGGGGCTCTCCGGATCGGCCGCCGACGAGGTGGGCGCGCTGCTCGACCTGCTCGGGATGGGCACCGCCACCGACATCCCCGCGCTGCCGGTGGAGCAGGTGCTCGCCGACGGCGTAGCCGCGCTGCGCGCGTGGGCCGTCGACGTCGTCGGTACGCCCGCCGCGCGCGACGCGTGGCTCGCCGCGCTCGGCGACGTGCTCGGCGGGACGGTGAGCGACGGCGTCCTCGCCGTGCCCGTCGGCGGCGGCGGCGTCACCGCGACGGTCGGATTGCAGGCCGCCCAGGGGCCTGGCGGGCACCTGCAGGTGACGCCGCGGCTCGGCCTTTCGCTGCACGCGGACGTGGCCGGCGCCGTACGTCTGGGCGCCGAGGCCACCGCCGACCTGCTGACCATCGACGTCGGCACCGGCGGGCTGCAGGCGCTGCCGTACGCCGACCTCGTCGTCACCGCCACCGGCACCGGGGCCGGTGACGCCGCGAAGCTGCTGCACACCGGAACCGTCGACGTCGCCTCGCTGCGGCTCGGGCTCGCCCTGAACGCCGGCCACGCGCAGGCGCTCATCGAGCTGCTCGACGTCGACGTCGAGGGCCAGCACCAGGACGTGCTCGACCTGTCCAGCCCCGACGCCGTGGCGGCCGCCGCCGGCCACCTCGCCGACGACCTGCTCGCCGCGGCGCTCGACGCCCTCGGCGACGCCGGCACGGCGCTGAAGGGGCTGCTCGGGCTGGACCCGCCGGCGGGGGTCAGCGCCCTCGACGGCGCGCACCTGCTCGCGGACCCGCTCGGGACGGTGGCCGGCTGGTGGCACGACCTGCTCACCCAGCACCCCACCGCGGTCCCCGACGTCCTCGCGCACCTGCGCGACCTCGTCGCCGGGCCGACCCAGGTGCTCCAGGCCGTGACCGGGACCGGGACCGCCGACGACCCCTGGGTCGTCCCGGTCATCAACCGCCTGACGCTGACCTGCTGGCTGGACGGCGACCGGCTCCTCGTCGCCCCCGCGCTGTCCCTTCGCGTCGACGACCTGGCCGGTGGCTGCACCGTCGTCCTCACGTCCATCACCGTGCAGCTCGCGAGCATCGACCTCGCCGCGGGGCACGCGCAGTTCCTGGGCGGCGTCGACCTCACCGCGCGCCTGCGGGCCCGGGGCGGGACCCAGGCGCGCCTGTCCCTCGGCCCGGTCGCGATCGTCGCCGACTTCCTCGGGGCGCACGCGGGCTGGACCCCGGCCGCCGGGCTGGACGTGGCCTTCCTTGCGCCGAACCTCGCCCTCGACCTCGGGTCCGAGCAGGTCCCGCTCGTGCTGCCGAGCGTCGACGCGCACGGCCACGTAGACGTACCGACCGCGGCCTGGGCGTCGGTGGAACGCCTCGTCGCGGTGCTCGCCTCGATCGGGCCGCGCGGCTGGCCGGCCGACCTCGTCGACCTCACCGGGTGGGGCACCGACGACCCGCTGCTCTCCCTCGCCGACCTGGTCGCCGATCCCGGGACGGCGCTCACCGGCTGGCTCGCCGCCCTGCTCAGCGACGGCGACCTGGTCGGCACGCTCACCAGCGCGGTGGCCCACCTGACCGGTGGCAGCCCGGACGGCCTGGCCGGCGCGTTCACCGGGTCGGGGACGCGCGACGACCCGTGGGTCGCCTCCCTCGGTACCTCCCTCGCCCTGCCCGGGCTCGCGGTCTGGCTCGGCCCGGACGGACCGGTCCGCGCGGCCACCATGGCCGGCGACTCCCTCGCCGGCTGGCGGCCGGGCACGCCCGGCCTCGACGGGCCCGGCCTCGCCCAGGTGCTCGCCGACGAGGCGTACGCCGGCCCGGACGTCGCCGCCCTCGCCGCCGGGCGCGACCAGCTCGGCACCGGGCTGCAGACCCTCGCGGACCGGTGGGCCGGGACCGACGGGCTCGTCGCCGCGCCACCGACCGCGATCACCGGCCTGCGCACCCTGACCCGCCTCGGCGTCGACGCCGCCGGGCTCGCCGCCCTGGACCTCGCCTCCCTCGTGCCCGGCGGGCTGCCCGCGGGCGCCGTGGTCGTGCGGGTCGCAGTCGGCCCGGTGGCGTCGTCCCCGTGGACCGCCGACGTCGGGCGCCTCATCGACCTCACGCCCCCCGGGCTTGCACCCGGCTCCTTCAGCGTCGCGACCCCCGCGAGCGGGGAGTGGGTCGTGGCGCTCGCGCCGCGCGCCGACGCGACGCTGGGTGCGAGCGACCCCTCGGGGGTCCTCGGCCAGTCCGCACGGCTGCAGCAGGTCCTCGGCCCGCTCGCCGCCGCCGGCCCGGTCGTGCTGGTCGCGCTGGGCGGCGCGGGGCACGCCGCCCGCCTCGCCGCGGACTCCGTCGCCGGGGTGACGTACCTCGTCACGCTGGGGACGCCGTGGAGCGCGGTGGCCTTCGACACCTTCCGCACCGGAGCCTCCGCGGACGCCCTGCGGCTGCTGCGCGTCCTCCTGCCCGCGGTCGACCCGGAGGAGCCCGACGACCCCGACCTGGCCCTCGGGCGCAGCCTGGTCTCCTCGGCGATGGGGGCGGTACGTGGCCAGCCCGCCATCGCCGACCTCGAGGCGCCCCGACCGACGACGCCGGTCCGCGACGGGCTCACCGCGGTCGCGGTCTTCGGCGCCCTCGACCCGGCGGCCATCGCACGCGCGGTCACCGCGGTCGTGGCCGCGGGCCTGTCGGCCCGCGCCCAGGCCCGGGCCGCCGCGGCGTTCGCGCCGCCGGACACGGCGTACGTCGGCCTGCGCCTGCCCTTCGCGCTGCTGACCCCGCCGGGCGGTCACGGCACGACGGTGTCCGGGCTGCTCCTGCTCACCCTCGCCACCGCCAGCGCGAGCGGGCCGAGCGTGCACGCCACTCCGGCCCTGCGCCTCGACCTGGCCGTCGCCGACACCGACGGCTGGCTCGTCGGCGGCCCGGGCACGACTCCGGTCGCGGGCGCCCTCCCGCTCGAGCTGCGCCGCCTCGACGTACGGGTCGAGGCCGACCTGCGCGGCGGAGCGGCCAGCACCGAGATCACCCTGCAGGAGGGCTCCGCGCTCGGCGCGGACTGGCCCGCCCTGCCGGTCATCACCCCCGCCGCGGTGAGCGGCGCGATCGAGGCCACCCCGCTGCTGCCCGAGGCGCAGGCGCTGCTCGTGGCGCTGGTCGACCGGCTCACGTCCGTCGTCGACGCCAGCCCGGCCGGCGTGCTGCTCGACCTGTTGCGCGCGGCGGGGGTCAGCCGCAGCGACGGCGCGGTCGTCCCTGACGCCCTCACCCATCTCGTCAACGACCCGGCGGCCCACCTGCGCGCGCTCGTCGGCGACCCCGCCACGCGCGGCGCCCTGCTCGCCGCGCTGGCCCGGCTCACCGATGCGGTCACGGTCGACGGCGACACCGTGGCCGTCTCGGCTGGCCCGCTCGCCCTTCACGCGGACGCGGCCGTCGGTGCCGTCACCGCGACCGCCACCGGCACCGACGGCCTGCTGCACTGGCAGGCCGACGTGGCCCTGAGTCCGACGGCGGCACCGAGCGTCGCCGTCACGGTCGGCGACCCAGCGGCCGACGCCCTGGCCCTGCGGCTGGGTACGTCCGGCGCGCAGCTGCTGCGCGCCGGCGCCTCGCCGGTCCCGCTCTGGCCGGATCCCGACGTCGACGGGCTGGCCCAGGTGGCCGTCTCCGCCGTCCCCGCCGAGGCCCTGCGCGTGGTGCTCGAAGGGCTGCGCAGCATCGACAACCAGCTCGGCGGCGCCCTCGACGACCTCATGGCCGCGCTGGGCCTGCTGAGCGCCCCGGACGGGGATGGCTGGCGAAGGGTCCGCGCGCCCTACCTGCTCTTCGCCGACCCCGTGCGCTGGATGCGCGGCAGCGTGCTCTCGCTCGTCGACGGCGGGCCGTACGACACCGGGCGGCTGGTCGACCTGCTCGAGGGGCTGAAGCCCTTCGTCGGGCTGGCCGGGACCCCGCGCGGGAGCTGGCCGGTCACCGATGGCGTCTCGGTGCTCGTGGCGTCCGGGTCGCTCGGTCCCACGGTCTCCCTCGCGGTCGACGCGACGACCTGGCTCGCCGGTGCCGCCGGGCGCGCGCCCTTCAGCGCGGGGGCGAGCCTCGGCCTGGAGCTGGCCCCCAGCGCAGCGCCGCGGCCGAGCGTCGACGCCTGGCTGGGCGTCCCCGACGGGCCGGACGGGACGTCGACCCCGCAGCACCGAAGCGCCGCCCACCTCGTCGTCGACGCCTCCGGGATCCGGGTGCTGCTGCGCCCGGCATCCGGGTCGGACGTCGAGGTGTTCCCCACCCTGTCCGGCCTCGGCGCGCTCCTCGACAACGTCACCCAGCTGCTGCCCAAGGTCCTCGACGAGGTCGCCGGCATGGACGGCGACGCCACCCGCACCGCGATCGCCGAGCTGGTCGGCTCGGTCGGGCGGGGGCTCGCCGTGGCGAGCGGCACCCCGGCGGTGTTCGACGCGACCGCTCTCAAGAGCCTGGCCGCCGACCCGGTCGGTTGGCTTCGCGCCCAGCTCGCCGGACTGCTCACCCAGGCCGTGGCCGCGCTCGACCCGCTGCTGCAGAGCCTGCTGTCCCTCGCGCCGACGCAGCACGTGGCGACGCTGTCGGGCGCCGGTGTGCTGAGCGTCGACTTCCGCACCGTCGACGTCGCGCTCCACCCCAGCCCGCTCGCCGTCCACGCCGCCGCGAGCGCCACGGGGCTGCCGGTCATCGACGCCGTGGGCCTCAGCCTGGACGCGGACCAGGGCGGCCCGGCCGGCTGGTCCTTCGCGGTCGGGCCGGCCACGATCGACCTCGGCGGACCCGTCGTGCGCCCGGTGCTGCGCGGCAGCTGGTCGGCGTCCTCGGGCTGGGAGGTCCAGCTCGGCCTCGGCCTCGACGGCCTCGCCCCCGGCGCCGACGGCCACCGCGAGCTGCTGGCCCGCTGGCGCTCCGCCGACGCGGCCCTAACCATCGTCGCGACCGAGGACAGCGGTGGCAGCGCCACCGAGGACACCAGCCCAGAGGGGGTCGCGGCCGCCGCCGTGGACGCCGTCCTCGAGCTCGTCGGCACCTGGGTGCTCGGCGTCGACGAGGTCAAGACCCAGCTGCAGACGGAGGTGAAGGGTCAGACCGTCGAGGAGCTGCTGCAGGGATCGATCCTCGATCCCGCGGCGCCGGTCAACGCCCCCCGGCTGGTCAGCGACCCGCTGGACGGCTGGCCGGGGAAGCTGCTCGTCCTCGCCGGCAAGGTGGCCGGGGCGGGGCCGTCGGTCACGGTCGGGCCGTTCACGATCGGGCTCGCCGACAACGTCGGCTTCCTCGGTGTCACGCTGACCCCGTTGACCGCCGACGGCATCGACCTCAACCCCGGCAGCGACACGATCGTGACCCTCGAGGTCGACGCCACCTGGATCGACTCGTCGGAGTCGCCGGGCGTGACCCTCAACCTGCTGCGGCTCGACGGGGGCAACCTCGTGCCGGCGCCGGGACTGATCGTGAGCGGGGTCGGGGTCCGGCTGCACAAGTCGAGCGACCACCTCATCGACGCCGGCCTGATCCTCGACTCGGTCGCCGTCCACCTCTTCGGCAGCGTGCAGCTCGGCACCGGCGACCACCCGCAGTTCGGCGGCGGCCTGCAGGTCGAGCTGGGCGGGCTCGCCGTACCGCTCGGTGGTGGTGGCGGCGACAACGCCGTCGCCCAGGGCATCGTCCACGACGCCGGCGGGTCCGGCGCACCGCCGCGGCCGGCGTTCAGCCCGAGCCTGGCCGTCCAGGACCACGGCAGCGGGATCGAGGTCTCCCTGGCCGCGGGGTCGGGAGACGGGCCGTGGTTCATGCCGATCCAGCGGGCGTTCGGCCCGGTCTACCTCGAGCAGGTCGGCCTGGGCGTCGACTACCAGCAAGGGGTCAGCCCCCGCCAGCTCGAGCTGATCAGCCTCTACCTCGACGGCTCGGTCTCGCTGCTCGGGCTTTCCGCGAGCGTCGACAAGCTGCGCCTGACCTATCACGTGACGCGGCCCTTCTTCGACGCCGGCTCGTGGGAGGTCGATGTCGACGGCTTCGCGATCGCGAGCAACGTCGCCGGCCTCACCCTCGCCGGTGGGCTGCGGAAGTTCACGCTCGACGCCCCGCTGTCGGGGGTCGAGTACCTCGGCATGCTCAAGGTCGGGTACGGCAGCTACGGCATCGCGCTGTTCGGCGGGTACGCCCACCCGACCACACCGTCGGGAGCCCAGTTCGCCTCGTTCTTCGCCTTCGGCGTCCTGCACGCGCCGATCGGCGGGCCGCCCGCCTTCTTCATCACCGGCATCGGGATCGGCTTCGGCATCAACCGCGAGCTCGCCCCACCCGACGTCGCGACCCTGGACACCAACCCGTTCATGCTCGCGCTGCGGGCCCTCGGCCCGACGCCGGACCCGATGCAGCAGCTGCAGGACATGCGCCTGGAGGTCCCGCCGGCGCAGGGGGACTACTGGGTCGCCGCCGGGATCTCGTTCACCAGCTTCGTGCTCATCACCGGCGAGGTGCTCGTCACCGTCCAGTTCGGCGACGGGCTGGACATCGCGGTCCTCGGCCTGGCCCGCGCGCAGCTGCCGACCCCGGTCCTCACCCTGGTCTCCATCGAGCTCGCCCTGCTGGCCCGCTTCTCCAGCAAGGAGGGCCTTCTCCTCGTCCAGGCCCAGCTGACCGAGAACTCCTGGCTGCTGGACAAGTCGGTCCACCTGACCGGGGGCTTCGCGTTCGAGACGTGGTGGAAGGGCCCGAACGCCGGCCAGTTCGTCGTCACCGTGGGCGGCTACCACCCGCGCTTCCACCACGACGGCTACCCGGTGGTGCCGCGGGTGGGGCTGAACTGGTCGCCGATCGACAACATCAGCGTCACCGGCGGGGTGTACTTCGCCCTCTGCTCCGAGGCGATCATGGCCGGCGCCGCGATGGAGGTGGCCGCGCACTTCGGCCCGGCCCACGCCCGGCTCGCCTTCGGCGGCGACGCGATCGTCTTCTTCGACCCGTTCTGGTTCTCCGTCGACGCCTACGCCGAGGTCGACGTCGGGATCAGGATCGACGTGCTGTTCGGCACCATCGACGTCGAGATGTCCTTCGGGGTCGACGTCGAGGTCAGCGGCCCGCCGATCTACGTCACCGGGCACTTCAGCGTCTGCGGGTTCGCCGTGCCCTTCGAGTTCGGCGACCAGGGCGACCCGGCGGACAACGCCCTCGACGCCCCGACGTTCGCGCAGAAGTACCTGCGCGCCGGCAGCGACGCGCAGGTCGTCCAGGCCGCGGTGCTCGCCGGGGCGCAGGTCGCCGGCAAGTCCAGCGACCCGGGGTCGGGCGGCGTCGCGAAGCCGCCGGACGGCAGCCCCGACCGGCCGTTCCGGGTCGCCCCGGAGTTCCAGCTCACCTTCGTGTCGACCGCCCCGACGACCACCCTGGTCCTCGAGGGGGGCGGCGCCACCAAGTCCGTGTCCTCGCCCGCGCCCGAGCTGGGCGTCGCCCCGATGTACAGCGCGACCCTCGGCACGACGCTGACCCTGACGCTGACCTCCGCCGACCAGACGCCGCAGACCTTCGACCTCACCGACGTCGGCCTGTCGGCCCGCCTCGCGTCCTCCTTCCCCAAGGGGGTCTGGGGCCAGCCGCCGAACTCGGGGTCCCCGACCGTCCCCGCGGGGGAGACCATCCAGGCGAGCGACGGGCTGACCATCGACACGGTCATCCCGGACAGCGTCTTCACCGGCGCCCCACCGATCGACTACCACCAGATCGAGCTGCCGCTGGCGGGGCGCAAGCCGCTGCCGTTCATCACCAACCGCGGCAACACCGATGCGCGGGTCGCCGCCGCGCTGGCCCTCAAGGCGGCCGCGCAGGTGCTGGACGCGGGCGACCCGGACACCGCCGAGCGGTTCAGCCGCGCCGCGCTCGTCCTCGCGGCCGGGGGCAGCGGCCTGACCACGGTCGCCTCCCTGCGCGGCGCGCGGGCCTCGGCCCCCACCTTCGGCTCGCTCGCCGACGACCTGGTGGACAGCCCGGACGCGGTGGCCACGGCGACCACCCCCGTGGTGGTCGACCGCTCGCCGCTGCCGCCCCAGCGCTACAACCCCCTCGTCAAGGCAGTGCTCGGCCAGCCGCTGTCGTACTCCGTGGCCGCGCCGGCTGCGACGACCGTGGCCGACTCGGGGTCCGCCGTCTCGCGCGTCGTCCCGACCCTGTCCGACGTCCGGGCGGCGAACGCGAGCTCGACCCAGGCGAGCCTCACGGTCATCCCGCGCTCGGCGAGCGCGTCCGGGCGCACCCTGGCCGCCACCGGCTCCAGCCCGCTGACCAGGCTGGCGAGCGGCAACGTGGGCGCGGTCGCCAACGCGCGGCCGGTCCCGCAGGCCGCGGGCCGGCTGGCGGCGATGTCCGACGCGCTGCTCCCCGCGTCACCCACGCCGGCCGGGCCGGGCGCCCGGGGCGCCGCCGCCGCGGCCGGCGCTGGGGGAGCGGTGCTCCACGAGGGCGAGCTCGCCGTGCTCACCATCGCGCAGCGCCCGACGGGCGACGTCGCCGACCAGGTCGTCGTCGCGGGCGGCCTGACCCGGGTGCTGTGCCTGGCGGCGGGCGGTCGGGCGGTGGCCGACGCCTACGTCGGTGCCGACGGCGCCGCGTCGGCGAGCGTCGCCCTCCCCACGGTCACCGAGCGGGTCGTCGTCGTGGCCGAGGGGACCCAGGCCGGCGCCGGCGGGTCCGTGGCCGGCTGGTGCGCCGGACAGTCCCTCCCCTCGGTCGGGTGGGGCACCGCGCTTGCGGGCGGCGCGGTCCTGAGCGCGCAGGGGACCCGCGTGCCGCGGACCCGGGAGCGCGCCGACGGCGGGTGGGTGCGCAGCGAGGTGCTCGCCAGCGCCGCCCGCGTCGTCACGGCCTTCACCGACCCGGTCGACGTCGTCGCGGTCGTCGTCGACGACACCCTCGGCGGCGACGCCGCGTCGCGCATCGACGTCTCGCTCCTCGACGGCCGACGCGCGAGCGACGCCAGCGGCGCCCCCCTGCCGCCGCAGGTCGCGGTCGACGGCGTGCGCTCGATCCTGCTGTACGCCGTCGAGACGACCGGCCCCGAACCGGCCGTCGTCGTCACCGGCTGCGGGGGCGGCCAGCTGGCCGGCGTGCTGGGGGACACCGGGGGCGTCGCCGCCCTCGCCGCGCTGCTCGCGGTCACCGGCGTGGAGGCGGCGGTGCGCCAGCCGCTCGTCGGCGGCCCCGGGCAGCGCCAGGTCGGCGTCGTCCTCGGCGACGGACCGGTCGAGGACGCCACGCCCCGGACGGCGGTCCCCCGTGCGCGCCGGCGTACCGCGAGGAGGTCACGGTGAGCACTCCCGGCTACTTCGAGATCTACCCGGCCGCGCGGCCGCCGCTGCCCGCGGGGCTGTACGCCGCCTCGAGCCACTCCGACCTCGAGGCCACGCCGCCGCACAGCACGCAGGTGGCCATCCCCGTCGACGACACGCAGTTCTTCGTCCACCTCGTCTCCCCGCGCTACGTCATGCCGCCCGAGGAGATCCTCTCGACGTTCCCGCCGGCCACCTCGGCCGGCGACTGGCGCGAGCGGCTGCCGCAGATCGTGCTCAAGCGCCGCACGCTGCCCTGGGAGCGCAACCCCGACCCGAGCGCGGACCCCGCGACCGCACCGCCGTGGCTCGCCCTCGTCGTGCTCGCTGACGGCGAGGCGCAGCTGAGCCAGCCCGTCGACGTCGCGCAGTGCGTGACCCCGGGGGTCGACCTCGGCGACGACGCCGACGCGGCTCAGGGCGTCTACCTCGAGGTCCGGCAGAGCGTGGTGCACGCGGTGTTCCCCTGCCGCGACGAGCTGGACCTGCTCTGCCACGTCCGCAAGGTCGACCTCAGCGACACCGAGCTCGCGCTCGGCGACGACGACGGGTACCTGGCCGTCGTGCTCTCCAGCCGGCTCCCGCAGCCGGGCTTGCCGGCCAAGCAGGGCGACGACTGGGTCCCGGTGAAGTACACCGCCTGCCTGGTCAACCTCGAGCACCAGCTGGACACCCTGCTGCCCACCGAGCCCACGCCTGCCCCCTCCTTCGACCGCACCCAGGTCCTGTCCTACGTCGAGACCGCGCTGCAGCCGCCGGCCCCCGAGGCCACCGTCGACCAGATCGCGATGGGCCTGGGCCCGGCGCAGGAGATGTCGCAGCCGGTGTCCTTCGAGGCGACCGCGCGGGCGGAGCGGGTCGAGCGACCGGAGACGGGCACGTCGCTGGCGCCGTACGCCACCGCCCGCGGCCTCGAGGTCGCCGCGTCCTCCTGGGCCACCGGGCCAACCGCCAAGGGCGTCCAGCGCTCCTCCGACCTCGAGGTCGCCGTGTCGATCAAGTCCGGCGACGCCTACCGCAACGTCACCCTGCTCGACCCGACGTACCGCTATCCGGTGCTGGTCTCGTGGGAGTTCACGTGCACAGCGACCGGCGGCTTCGAGCGGCTGATGAACGCGCTGACGGTCGGCCTGCTCGGCACGCTCGACCCCGACCAGCCCGCGCCGCTGCCCGAGGTCGCCCCCACCGGCCACGTCGGCCTCGACCACGTCTCGCGCCGCGGCGAGCCCGACCGGGCGTGGTACCGCGGCCCGTTCAGCCCGCAGCCGACCCAGCGGGTCATGCCCACCGACGGCGTCCTGCCGCTCGCCCACGTCGGCGACCAGCTGCGCACGGTCGTCCCCGACGGGCGCGAGGACCTCTCCCGCGCCGCGCTCTTCGAGATCGGCCGGCTGCTCACCCTCTCCAAGCCCACCCTCGTCGCGGCCCTCATGGCGTGGCGCAGCGAGCTGTTCGGCGCCGCGCGGGCGCGCGAGCTCGCCGACCTCCTGGCGGGCAGCGTCGTCGCGACGGTCGGCGTGCAGGCGGTGGGCGGCCGGGCCAGCCTCGAGGGGCTGATCCGCACCCACGTTGTCGACGCCCTCGCCCAGGCGCCGCAGCTCGCACCGCGCGCGCTCGACGTGACGGCTCCGCGGGTGCCGGAGGAGCTCGCCCAGCTCCAGGCGGCCGCCGTCCTCACCGGCCTCGGCGCCGACCCCAAGCAGACGTTGCTGGCGACGAGGACGTACGGCGCCGAGGGGCTCGGCGGCGTCGGCGTTCCCGTCACCCAGGTGCCCACGGTTGCGGTGTCGCAGGACCAGCGAGCCATGGCGTCGCTGCAGCGCGCGCTGGTCGACCGGGTCCAGCAGCTGACCGTCGACGCGCTCAAGCTCGACCCCGCCGGGCAGCGGCCGCCCAGCCGGCGGCGCGACACCTTGGACCGGCTCGTCGCCGCGGCCGCGGCCCGCCGGGAGGCGTGATGGAGATCCAGGCGGAGGTCTACTTCCAGGCCCTGCGCGCCAGCGCGGGCACGCTCGTGCAGACCATCGGTCAGCTGCCGCCCGACGGCGGCGTCGAGGACCACGTGCGCCCGGACGGCGTCGTGCCGGCGGACATCGTGCGGGCGCTCGCCCACCTGCGCCTGCTCGAGGGGCTGCCGTTCTCCTACCTCGTCCCGGACGCCGAGCTGCTGCCGACCGAGACCATTCGCTTCTTCTACCTCGACCGCAACGCCACCGACGCCCTCGTCGAGGGAGCGCTCAGCGTCGGGACGGTCAACGCCGCCGACCGGGCGCAGCTGGCCGAGCTGTACGCGGTCGTCCGCGACGAGGTGGACGCCGCCGAGCGCCTGGTCCGGATGAAGGACTCCGACGCCCCCGAGGTCGACGCGCTCGGCCGCCCGATCGGCGCCGGCGGCCTGATCACCGGCTTCCTGCTGCGCTCGCGCCTGGTCTCGGGCTGGCCCGGCCTGCACGTACGCGCGTACTCCACCGACACCCGGCCCGACGACGAGACCACCCCGGACATGGACACCAGTCCGGACCGGGTACGGCTGCTGCGGATGGAGCGGCTCGCCCCCGCCGTGCTGCTCGTGCTCTTCGACGGGGTGCCCGCCGTCGTGCACATCGAGGAGCCGCGCTCGGGCATCCAGTTCGGCGTCCGGCTCGTCGAGCTCACTGACCCGACCCAGCAGACCGCCGTCGTGACCGTGCGCGACGTCACCGCTCCCAACAACCCGCCCCCGGCCCAGACGGTGCCGGTGCCGTTCCGCGCCGGATCCCCGGGTGTCATCAACATGCGGGCGCTCAACGACGCCCTGGTTGCGATCCCGACCGCCCACATGGGCGCGACGGTGGACGCGGCCGAGTTCGCGATCGAGATGCTGCGCTTCCCGTTGCGCCAGGTCTTCGGCGACACCGCGGTCGCACCAGGCTCGGACGCCTTCACCCCCACCCTCGACGTCACGCAGCTGCGCCGGCGTTTCGACCTCGCCGACCGCGTGCTGGGGGAGTGAGGCCGCCGTGGACGTGACCAGCGACCAGATCCTCAAGGCCGCCCTGACCCCGCGCTGGGCCGCCCTGTCCCAGATCGGCGGCGGCTCCGCCGACCTGGCGAACTTCGACCCGGGGCTGGTCCGCGAGCCGCGGCTGCTCGTCCCGGTCGACGTCCAGGCGCTCGTCGTGCGCGCAGGTGTCAACGACCAGGACCCGATGCTGCGCCTGCCCTTCCGCGACGACGCCGACTCCTTCCCGCCACTGGACGTGCACGACGCGGGGCTCCCGCGCGAGGCCGGCGTCCACCTGCTCTGGTCGGTGCCGTCCGCGCTCGGCCAGGGCACCCTGGAGGACGACCCCGCCGCGCCGGGTGACGCCACGCGCCGGCGCCTGGTGCTCCCGGCGCTGCCGGACAGGTGGGTGGTGCTGCGCCTGGCGGTCCCCGCCGGCGCCGGGGACCCGCTGGTCCGTGGGTGGGTCGTCGAGGCCGACGCCGCCACCGTCACCCCGCTCGCGGACTGGCCCAGCGTCACGACCAGCACGGTCAGCCTCGGCACGGCCGTCGACCCCGCCCAGCTGACCGCCCACACCGGCGGCACCGGCTGGGCGCAGTGCTACGACGCGGCCGCCGGGCGGCTGTCCCTGCACGACCCGCTCGACGACCTGGCCGGGGTCAGCCTCGAGGGCGACGCGATCAGCTACGTCGTCGCCGGCTGGTGGTCGGCCAGCGCCGCCGACCCGCTGGACGGGGTCGGCACCGAGGCGGCGTACGTCGCGCGCCTCGCCTCGCTCGGCTGGGCCGACCCCGACCACCCCAGCACGAACGCCGCGCAGGTCGCGGATGCGGCTGAACGCCACCGCGCCGCCCGCGCCTTCGGCTACACCGACGCCACCCGCTTCACCCAGCCGGCGGCGGAGCCGGCCCCGGCCGGGGCGGCGGCCGGTCAGGCGGGCGTCGCGCCGGGTACTGGCTCGGGCTACGTCGCGCCCGCCGCGCGCGCCGTACGGCCGGAGTTCAGCGGCTTCCTGCACGACGCCGTCACGGCCGCGTCCTTCCCGTCGGCGCCCACCCGCCAGACGCTGCTGCACGGCCGCCTGCACGGCGTGCCGCTGTCCGGTGCCGTGGCGCCGGACAGCCGGCCGGCCGCGCAGGGCCTGCGCGTGGTGCTCGGCTCCACCACGCCGGATCTGGCCGCGGTGCTGTCGGTCGCCGGCGCGGGCCTGGGCGGGGCCGACGAGGACGCCCGGCGCGCGGCCGAGCGTCTGCTCGAGGCCTTCGCCGCCGGTCAGCTGATGAACCTCGGCGACAGCACGGTGTGGGCGGACATCGACGACTACGAGCACGCGCACGGCTTCGGGTCGCTGCCTGGCGGCACGGAGGGCGTCGACCGCTACGTCGACAAGGCGGGCCCGCCGGTCGACCCGGGGTCGGGCTTCCGGGCCGGTACGGCGCCCGCACCCGAGGGTGACGCGGTGCGCGCGCGTCGGGTCTTCGTGCCCGAGTCCAGCGTGCTCTGGAGCGCGACCCAGCGCCCGGCGACGTCCTCCCTCGTCGACGCCCGGCGCGCACCCTCCCTCGACGGGCGGCTCGGCTCGGTCCCGCCGCCTGCTCCGGCGCAGGTGCGCGAGGTCGTGCGGCCCGCCCCCCGGTGGAGCTACCCCGCCTCGCCGGTGCTCGGCGTCGCCGGGGGCGGGCGCACGCTCTCGGCGGTGGAGCGCGAGGAAGCCGACGGGGCCCTCGTGTGCCGCCTCGCCGACCAGACCTCCAAGGGCCACCTCGGCGTGCTCGCGGCGCAGGAGCTGCTCGCCACCATCGGCAGCGCCGCCGTCCCCCCGGAGGTGCTCGACCTTGCCCGTGAGGCGCTGGCCGAGGACCCGTACCTGTCCGCGTGGCGGGCCAGGCTCGCCGCCGGCAAGGGGTTCGCGTCGGGCCTGGCCCGGTCGCGCTTCGTCGCCGAGGCGGCGGTCTCCTACGCCTACTACGCCGCGGACGACGCCCGCCTGCAGCGCTGGAGCGGTGCCCCCGTCTCCTCGGCGTACGCCCGCCAGCGGGCGACCGAGGGGCTGCTTCGCCTGTCGCTCTCGGACGGGACCTGGGCCCACCCCGAGGGGGTCAGCCTCTGGGGCCAGCCGTGGCGACCGCTCTTCTGCGACTGGGAGGCCCGCCTCGACCTCGGGGGACTGACCGGCTGGCAGCTGGTCGGCACCGACAACGACCCGACCGGGGACCCGTCGCCGACCACCCCCGACACCGTGGTCTTCTGCGGGCGCAGCCCGCTCGTCACCGGCGCCGCCGGCACCCTCGCCAACGGGATCAACCGCTGGCTGGACGACGAGCGGGCCCGCGACCTCGGCGGCCACGGCCTCGCCGACCCGCAGACCGAGGCCGCGCTCGCGGCGCTCTCGGACACCCTGGCCCATCTCGACCTCCTCTCCGTCGCGATGGACGGGATCCGCGAGCAGCTGCTCGGGCTGGCCTACGACCGGGGCCTGGTCCGTCTCGACAGCGACACCTCCGACGACGGGACCCGCCGGGCGAGCGCGGTCGCGCTCCCGCGCCTGCTCGAGGCCGGCCGGCTGACGCTGAGCTCCGCACGCCTGGTCGACGCCTTCGGACGTACCCTCGACCTCCCGCTCGACGCTCTGCTGGTGCCCGCCCGGGTGAGCGAGGACGCGCTGGGCGAGATGCGGCTGCGGCCGCGGCTGACCGCGCCCGCCCGCTGGCGCTTCGACCTCGTCGACGCGACCTCGACGTCGGTGGACGCCGCGCTGGCCTGCGTGGACCAGGCCGACGCCTCGCGCCAGGTGAGCCCGATCGCCGGCTACCTGCTGCCCGACCACATGGACGAGTCGCTCGAGGTGTTCTCCGGTGACGGCAAGCCGCTCGGCGAGCTGTCGCACGACCCGTTCTCCGACGCGGTGCAGTGGGAGATCGCGCCGGGGCGCGAGGACGTCGCCCCCGGCGCCGGACCGACCGACGACCCCGACGCCACCCACCACCGGGTCGGCTGGATCGCCGCCGGGCTCGTCGCCGCCGACGCCGCCGAGCGGCAGGGGACGCCCGACCGGCCGGAGACCGAGTCCGCGCTGTCGGCGATGCTGCGCGCGATCGACACGACGCTGTGGACCGTCGACCCGTTCGGCTCGCTGGGCACCGAGCACATCGCCGGCCTCGTCGGGCGCCCGATCGCGGTGGTCACCGCGCGCCTGGCCCTCGACGTCCACTCCGACGTCGACGAGCTGGTCTATGTCGACGGCGTGACGGCCCAGGACCGCCAGGCGGCGTACGACGCGTTGGCGCAGCTGGCGATCCAGGTCAAGCTCGGCGACGTCACCCGCGCCGACGACTCCCTGCTCGGCTACTTCGTCGACGACGACTTCAGCCGCTTCCACCTGGTCGACCGGGTGGTCGCCGAGGAGGCGCTGGCGAGCGGGCGCTGCCGCGGCGTGCTCGACCTCGCCGACCCGGACCCGACCGCTGCCGACCCGATCACCCACCCCTACGTCGACCCGACCGGCTCGATCGTGGTCCACCCGGGGCAGACCGTGCGGCTCACCCTGCTCATGCACCCGGGCGGGAAGGTCTACCTCACCACCGGGATCCTGCCGCGCACCGCGAAGGCGCTCGCGCGCGACTGGGTCAACCCCGGCCTGTCGGTCCTCGCCCCGTCGCTGCGGGTCGGGCCGCTGCTCATCGACGCGGACAAGGTCCGGCTGCCGAAGGTCGCGTCCTTCCCGGTCGCGCAGCTGTTCACCCGTCGGGACACCCCGACGACGTGGAAGGACGACCCGATCCTCGCCGCCACCCAGAACGCGCTGCTGCCCGACCAGGAGCCGGTCGTGCAGGAGGGCTGGGTGCGCATCGACCCGAACCCGCCCGCGCAGGGGAGCGGCTCATGAGCGACGCGTGCGGAGCGAGTCGATGTGATGGATGGGCTTCGCCGGCCGGACCGAACGACGAGAGGGCAGGCCGATGAGCCGCTACGACTGGCCGGCGCCGCCCAGGAGCCGCGACGACCAGGCCGGCCGGGCGCGTTTCACCTCGCGGTTCCTCCCGTCCGCCGACCCGACCCGGACCGCACCGCCCGCTCCGCCGCCGGCCGCGGGAGCCGCGTCGGTCGGCCCGGCCGGTCTCGCCCCCGCCGGCACGACCGACCTCTGGCTGCCGATCGGGCCGTCGGTGATGGTGCGGGGGCAGGCCAGCGGCGACCCCAACGTCGCCGGCCGCATCCGCGACCTCGCGGTGGAGCCCGGCCACGGCCTGCGGGCGTACGCCGGCAGCGGGTCGGGCGGCGTGTGGTTCACCGGCGACGCGGGCGCGTCGTGGCGGCCGCTGGACGAGTGGGCGACCTCGACCGGCGTCACGGGCCGGCTCGCCAACGCGATGGCCACCGGCGCGCTCTACGTGCGTTTCGGCGCGGCGGCCGACGGCAGTGCCGACGAGGTGTGGGTCGGCACCGGCGAGGGAGGCCTCTGGCGAGACGGCAGGCCGTCGGCCTTGTACCCGAACAACGGCGGCGCGCTGCCGGGCGGCGAGGTCCGCGGTATCGGCTTCCTGCACGCGACCGGACCCGCGACCGGACCCGCGACCGGTTCGGCCTGGACGCACGTCCTCGACGGCGTCGTCGACATCTCGCCGAACCCGTTGAGCGGCCAAGTGATCCTGCGGATCAGCGGCGACCCGGCGAACTCCGACCTGAGCAAGCCGCTGCAGCTGGCGGCGGCGACCAGCAACGGCCTGTACGTCCTGCCGGCCGGTGGTTCCTGGACCCAGCAGGCCGGCTGGACCGCGGGCACGCCGCTCGACGTGGTCCTCACCCGGGCGAGCGCGAACACCCTGCGGATCTGGGTCGCGGTGGCGGGTGGCCTCTATGTCGCGGAGTTCTCCGGCGCCCCTGGGACGCCGATCAGCGGGTCGCTGACGTTCACGCCGGTCCCGCTGCCCGGGCCGACCCCCGCGCCCACCGGCACCTCCGCCGGGCAGACCATCCCGCTCGGCAACGTCCAGCTCGCCGCGTCGGCGGACGGGAAGGTGCTGTACGTGCTCGCGCGGCGCTTCGCACGTACCGGCAAGGACGCCGACAAGATGGACCCCGCGCAGCTGTGGTCGGTGGACGCGACGGCGGCGACGGACAAGCTGGGGAGCGCGGCGACCGCTGTGTCCGGGTTGCCGAGCGACCTGTTCGGGGCCAGCCGCGACGGGGACCAGTCCGGCTATGACATGGCGATCGCCGTGCACCCGGACGAGGCCAGCCGGGTGTACGTCGGCGGGTCGGGCGCGACGTACTCGGGGCAGTGGAACGCCGCGCTGTATCGCTGCGAGATCTCCGGAACCACGGCGACGCCGACGCGTATCGGGTCCGGCGTCCACGCCGACGTGCACGCGATCCGCCTCGGCGAGGTGGTGACGCCCGGCACGAAGCGCTCGGTCTGGGTCGGGTGCGACGGCGGGCTGTTCCGCTCCGACGCCGACGGCGACGCGGACTCCTTCACCGCGGTCAACGACGGGCTGGCCGTGCTGGAGCCGGGATTCGTGGCGAGCCACCCGACCAACCCGGGCATCGTCGTGGCGGGCTTCCAGGACAACGGCACCGCGCTGCGGGTGGGCGACACTGTGTGGCGGCAGACGTTCCGCGGCGACGGCGGCGGCGTCACGTGGGACCCGGCCGGCACTCGCTACATGCGGCAGTACATCCACGCCGACTGGAGCAGCAGCACGAAGGGCGCGGTCGCCCCGGTGCTGCGCCGCGGCGCGTGGACGAAGACGGGGTCCACGCTGGTGACGTCGGAGTCGCTGGAGGACGGGGCGTCGCAGTTCTACTCGGGCGCGGACAGCGTCGTTCACGGTGGTCTCACCCACTTCGCGATGGGTACCGACCGGGTCTGGTACACCACCGACTGGGGCGGGTCGTGGGTGACGCTGCCGAGCGCGACCGACCCACGGGCCCACGACCGCCCGGACCTCAAGCAGGACGTGTACAACCCCAGCGTCCCGTTGGACGCCAACAAGGCCCCGGCGCCGACGTACGCCGACACCGTCGGATCGACCGACTCGTGCAGCAGCACGTACACCGGCGACGCCTACACCGGGACCGGCCTGCTGGCGGTGCGGTTCGCGACGCCGCCGGACAGCGGCGGGACGCACACGCTGCGGGTGCTGGCGCTCTATCCCCAGGGGCTGGGCTGGTACACGGGGACACGGGCGACATCGGCGACGGGTGCGTTCTCGTGGGCCAAGCCCTCTCCGTCCACGCCGCTGATCCAGCAGGTGTTCCGCGAGCCGGCGGCGGCCGACGCCGCCGCGATGGCGGCCGGTGGCCCGCTGACGTCGCTGCCGCCGGGCAACGGGGTGAGCGACCTCGCCGTGCACGACGCCGGGCGCGGGGCGCTCGGCTCCTGCTATGTGGCGACGACCGGGGGCGCCGACGCCGCGCACGACACGTTGTGGTTCTTCGACGGCGACGGCACGTGGTGGGCCTGCGGGGTGACGAGGGTGATCGCCGGCCGTACGTCGTGGACGGGCTCGCCGTCGAGCGCGCCGGCGCTGGCCGTCGAGGTCGACCCCACGGACAGCTCGACGGTCTATGTCGGCACCAGCGTCGGCGTGCTGCGCGGGCGGCTCACGATCGGGTCGAGCGGCGGGAACCCGACGTACTCATGGGCCTGGGAGCGGATCACCAACGGCCTGCCCGAGTGCGCGGTGCAGGACCTGTCGGTGTTCGCCTCCGGTGGGGTGCGCCTGCTGCGGGCGGCGCTGCAGGCGCGCGGTATCTACGAGCTGGACCTGAGCGGGCCGGCGGTGCCGCTGACGTACCTGCGGCTGTATCCCTCGGACACCCGTCGCGTGCTGCCGAGCGTGGTCAACGGGGACCTGCTGAGCGGCGAGCCCGGCTCGGCGCACTGGGACGAGAGCCCCGACGTCGTGGTGGACACCTCGGGCACGACGTGGTCCGCCCCGCCGTCGGAGGCGGCGCTGCTCGGGATGCTGCCCAGCCCGGGTGAGCGCGGGGCTCGCGCCAGCGTCGAGGTCCCCGGGGACACGGCGGCCGTGCACGTGCTGGTCCACCACCGGGCGGGGTCGGCTGTCGCCGCCGGGCAGGTTCGGGTCGCGCTGCTGCGCCACGACCTGCCGGACGACGGCGTCGTCCCGATCTCAGCGCTCTGGCCGGTCCTGGTGAGCGCGGCCGGCTCGGGCACGCCGCCGGTGACGCTGCCCGACGGCTGGACTTCGGCGTCGTCGGCGCTGTGGCAGAGCCCGGTCGCCGACATCGACGTACGTCGTCCCGTCGCCGTCACCTTCTCCGTCGACTTCTCGGCCCTGTCGACCGCGATCGTCCTGCTGGCCGTCGTGATGAGCGGGACCGACCAGATCAGCAGCAGCGACCTCACCCTGTCCTCGACCCTCACCGCCACCACCGCCGACCAGCTCGTGCTGGCCTCGCCCCACGCCGGCGCCCGTACCGTCGAACCCCGCTCCTTCAACGCCTGGACCTGACCACTTCCCCCGTCTTGTGGCGGGTTCTCCGTCACTACCCGGGCTGCGAGTGACGTGTAGCCCGCCACAAGTGCGCTGTCGAAGAGGCCGGGGCGTGACCCGGGCCGCGCCGTCCCGTCAACCCTCGTCCCGCCCGTCCCTTTCGAATGAACGCGACGTTGCTTCGGACCTATTGGAGGAATGTCGCGTTCATTCGAAGCAGGGGGACGGAGGGGGAGGCGGGTGAGGGGGCGGGGGGGGGGCTCTCAGAAAGCTCTTACGGCGGGGGCCGATCCTTTGCGGATGCTGGCCAGCGTCACCCGCTCCACCCGGCCCGTGGTTCGTCGGCTCGATGTGGCTGCGCGTACCGTTGATCGCAGGCGCACCGCTCGCTCGGGAGCCGGTGCGGTGCGTGTCTCGGGGTCCCTCGTCGCATGAGCGCGGTGATGGACGAGCCCCCGGGGTGGGACGAGGTGGACGTGGGCGGGAGGCTGCTGCTCGTCGAGGACGAGCGCGACCTGGCGTCGATGCTGCACCGGCTGCTGACCTCTGAGGGCTACGACGTCGACATCGCCCCGGACGGGCAGGCCGGCCTGCACCTCGGGCTGACGCGCGCCTACGACGGGCTGATCATCGACCGCGGGCTGCCGGCGATCGAGGGGCTCGACCTGCTGGGCCGGCTGCGCCGCAAGGGCGTACGGGCGCCCGCGATGATGCTGACCGCGCGCTCGGCGGTCGCCGATCGCGTCGAGGGGCTGGACGCGGGCGCGCAGGACTACCTGACCAAGCCGTTCGACATCGACGAGTTCCTGGCCCGGGTACGTGCCCTGCTGCGCCGCCCCGACGAGCTCGACGTCGGCGCCGACGTGGTCGCCGTCGGGTCGCGGCGGCTGGTCCTCTCCTCGCGCACCGTCGTCCAGCCCGACGGCGAGGAGGTCCCGCTGTCCGCCCGTGAGTGCGACCTGCTGCTGACCCTGGCTCGCCTGCCGCAGCGGGTCTTCAGCCGGGGGGAGCTGCTCGAGAAGGTCTTCGACGGCGCGAAGGGCGAGTCGATCGTGGACACTTACGTGTCGTACGTGCGTCGCAAGCTCGGCCCTGACGTCGTCCTCACCGTCCGCGGCACCGGATACCGGCTGGGCAGGGGATGACGCGCAGCGAGGACCGCCTGCTTCGACGCGCCCGGCTGCAGCTGACCCTTCTCACCTGGGCGGCGATCACGGTCGTCCTCATGGCGGTGGGCGGGGTGGCGCTGTTCTACGTCAGCCGCGAGCAGGACCACGACCTGCACGCGGCGCTGCAGTCGGCGGTGGAGTTCGGGCCGCGGGTGTCCTCGGCGTACTCCGACGACGTCAAGGTCGCCGTCGTCACCCCGAGCGGTACCCAGGTCTCGCCCGACTCACCGGCCGGGCTGCCCGTGCAGGCCGGGATCGCGGCCGCGCGGGTCAAGGGCAGCGACGAACGCAACGTGACCCTTGGTCGTACCCAGCTGCGGGTGCTCACCGAGGTGCAGGGCGACCGCGTGGTCCAGGCGGTGGTGTCCCGCGAGGACGAGAGCGACGAGCGCGAGCGGCTCCTCTCGGCGCTGGCCATCGCCGAGATCCTCGGCCTGCTGGCCGCCGTGGTGGTCGGCTGGTTCGTCGCCCGCCGGGCCATCGCCCCGCTCGGGCAGGCGATGGAGCGGCAGCGCCGGTTCGTGGCCGACGCCTCGCACGAGCTGCGTACGCCGCTCACGGTGCTCACCACCCGGGCCCAGATGCTCGAACGCGCCCTGCGCCCGAACGAGACCGAGACCATCACGCACGCCGAGGCGCAGGCGCTGGTGTCCGACGCCAAGCGGATGGCCGACGTCGTCGACGACCTGCTGGTCTCCGCCTCCCTCGAGGCCCGGCCCTCGACGCGGGAGGACATCGACCTGGTGGCTCTGGCCCGTACGTCGGTACGTGCGATGGCGCCACACGCCGGCCAGCTCGGCGTCGACCTGGCGGGGCCGCCCGAGGACGCCGCCCCGGCGGTCGTACCGGGTGCCGAGCGCCCGTTGCGCCGGGTCGTCGACGCGTTGGTGGACAACGCGCTCGGGCACACCCCGAAGGGCGGGCATGTCGCCGTGGGCGTCGCGCCGCGCGGGTCGGACTGGGTGGAGCTGTCCGTCGCCGACGACGGCGCGGGCCTGGACCCGGCGCAGGCGGAGCGGCTGTTCGCCCGCTTCGCCCGAGGGGCCAGCGACACCCAGGTCGACGGATCGAAGCGCCGATTCGGGCTCGGGCTCGCCCTGGTGCGCGAGGTGGTCGAGGCCCACCGCGGCCGCGTCGAGGTCGAGGGAGCGCCAGGCCACGGCGCAACCTTCCGCGTCCTGCTGCCCCGAGCCTGACCCCGCCTTGTGCTCCGAATGAACGCGGCGTTCTTCCAATAGGTCCGACTGAACGCCGCGTTCATTCCAATCCCGTTGCGATGAACGCCACGTTCATCGCCAAGACAAGAGCCAAGAAAAGAGACGGTACGAGGCGGCGCCGTCAGAGCTTGCGGAGGACGGCGACCACGCGGCCGAGGATCTGGGCCTGGTCGCCGTCGATCGGCTCGTACGCCGAGTTGTGCGGCATCAGCCAGACATGCCCGTCCTTGCGCTTGAACGTCTTCACGGTCGCCTCGCCGTCGATCATCGCCGCGACGATCTCGCCGTTCTCCGCCGTCGGCGTCTGGCGCACCACGACCCAGTCGCCGTCACAGATCGCGGCGTCGACCATCGAGTCGCCGTGGACCTCGAGCAGGTACAGCGGCCGCCCCGACTCTTCCGGGTCGCCCACGATCTGACGGGGGAGCGGGAACACGTCCTCGACCGCCTGCTCGGCCAGGATCGGCCCGCCCGCCGCGATGCGTCCGACGACAGGGACGTACGCCGGCCTCGGTACTCCCGCTCCCGACGCCGCCGCGTCCGCCAGCACCGCCTCGTCCTCCAGCGAGCCGCCGACCCCGGGCACCTCGGGCATCCGGATGTCGATCGCGCGGCCCAGGCGCGGGTCGCGGCGGATGTAGCCGCGCTTCTCCAGCTGGCGCAACTGGTGCGCCACGCTCGACGGCGAGGCCAGCCCGACCAGCTCGCCGAGCTCGCGCACCGAGGGGGGATAGCCCCGCTTGTTCACCGAGTCGCGGATCGCCTCGAGCATCATCCGCTGGCGGGCGGTCAGGCCGGCGCCGTCGGGCGGGCCGTCGGGCAGCTCGTGGACCGTCTGAGCGTCGGGCTCGTGGGTCTCGGCCATGCTCGGTCGCCTCCTCGGGGCTCGGACCACCGGTGCCCGGTGATCGACACCCCTGACGATAGGCGCTCGGCCCGACGATCCTCAAACACCTGTTCGATCGCGTGTCGGCGTGTCGGGGACCGCTGTCGGAGCGCGGTGATAGAACCGTACGTGCGTTCGATCGAACGCGTGTACGGCGCAGGAGGAGGCGGCGATGGCCACGATGACGGTGAGCAGCTCGGAGGTTCGGCGCGCGGAGCGTTCCGTGGGTGGTCGGCAGCCGCGGGGTCGCGCGGCGGATACGCGGGCCCACTCAGAACGAACGTACGCCGATCGCGGGCCGGGGGGCTTCGAGCGGACGTACGGCGGGCGCGAGCCGTTGCGCCTGACCCGGCGTGGGCGGGTCGTGATCGTCGTCGTGCTCGCGCTCGTCGCGACCGGCGTCGCGGGGCTGCTGCACGGCGCGCCGACCCAGGCAAGCGACCGCCCGACCGATGTCACGCCGCGAGCCAGCGTGGTCGTGCACCCGGGGGAGACGCTGTGGCAGATCGCGCGTCGCGTCGCGCCGCAGACCGACCCCCGGGTCACCGTGCACCGCATCGAGGAGCTGAACAACCTCACCAGCGCCGCCGTCCCGGCTGGCGAGCGCCTGTACGTCCCCAGCCGCTGACCCCCGCCGGACCCCACTGCGCGTCCATGGGGCGGTCTGACCCGCCCGACCCTGGGTGGATCGAGGAGGCGGTGTGGATGGGAGAGCAGGCGGTGTGGGTCAGATGGCGGTGTCGATCGAGGAGGCGAGAGCCTAGGAGGCGAGGGCCTTCGCCTTGAGGGTGTCGTACTCCTGCTGCGTGATCGCCCCGGAGTCGAGCAGGCTCTTGGCATGCACGATCTGTTCCGCTGCGCTGGCCCCGGCCCCGCTGCTGAGCTGGGACAGCTGCGCGACCTGCATGGCCTCGGCGCGGTCGGCCCGGTGGGCGCGCTCGGCCATCCCGCTGCCGCGGGCGATGAAGTACACGAGTGCCGTGAGCAGCGGGAAGATGAACAGGAAGATCGCCCACGCGGCCTTGGCCCAGCCACTGGTGTCCGGGTCGCGGATCAGGTCCGTGATGATGAAGAAGACGATGATCAGGTAGCCGACGAACGCCGCCGCCACGATGATCGACCACAGGACGTCCCCGAAGGACATGGCTGCTTCCTCTCGGTCGTACGGGTCCACCAGCGCGCCGCCCGCGTGACGACACGCTGCGTGGCTGACCCTATCGTCTGGCGATCTTGATCGCTCGCCGCGACGAGTGGCCGACCGGCCGATGGACACTCCCGCGGAATGCTCGGAATCGGGCCGGTGGACCGGGCTGGATCATGCCGATTGCGCGGAATCGGGGGTTGTGGCGGGCCAGACCCCGCCGATTGTGCGGAATCGGGCGCCTCCACCGAGCCAGCTGATCGCCGAGGATCGTCGTCGACCCGCCGGCGGTGCCGGGATGGCCCCGGACGGGCGGCGATCCGCGATTGCCTCCGGCCGCCGGATTCCGCTCAATCGGCCGACCGTGAGTGCGTGGGGATGTTGCGACGGTGGCCGAGTGCCTCGAGCCAGCGCACCAGCTGGCGGTGGACCATCTCAGCGCCGTGGAGGACGACCTCGGCCTGGCGTTCGGCGGCCAGGTCCGCCGGGGTCCGGCCGTACGTCGTCGCGATGGCGACGTACGGCGTCCCGGCTGCGCCCGCCAAGCTGGCTGCCCCCTCGACGGCAGCCGATTGCGCGGAATCGGGGGTGCCGGGGTGGCCTGACCCCGCCGATTGCGCGGAATCGGGCAGCCCGGCCACGGCCGAATCCTCGAGGACGTCCAGCGGCCAGCCGGCGGGGTGGACGAGGACGGCCTCCGTCTGCCACCCGCCCAACCCGCCGTGGCTGCCGACGAGCTCCTCGAAGGCGGCGACGTCCAGCGTCGAGGGTTCGTACAGCGAGCCGACGTACACGTCGGGCGCGTTGGCGAAGCGAGCCACCCGCAGCAGGTCGGCGGCGGCCTCCTGAGGGAACGCGTGCAGCGGGTCGAGGCCCTCGACCTCACCCGAGGCCAGGCGGCGCAACCCCTGCCGGCCGAGCACGACGGGGTCGTCCGCGTCGGTCTGCACGAGTACCCAGCCCACTCCCGGGTGGTTGGCCAGCGCACCGACCAGGCCCGGGTGCAGCGCCTCCAGCGCCTCCAGCGTCAGCCGCCCCGGCACGTGCGCGAACCACACCAGCCCGAGGTTGCCCGAGCCCACGACCACCAGGTCATGCCCCCCGACCGCGGCCGCGTCCCCAGACGAGGGGCCCAACGCGACCGAGCCCTCGGCATCGGTACGCCGGCGCAACGCCCGCCGCAGCATCCCGCCGGACACCGACCCCTGGGCACCCATCTGCGACAGGAACGTGTTCACCGGCCCCCAGTCCTCGACGGAGGACGTCACCGCCGCGAGGTCGCCGCCGCCCATGAGCTCGCGCACGACGTCCTCGAGCCCCACGCCATAGCGCTGGCGAAACGTCGAGCCCTGGCTCTGCCCGTGGTCGGAGACCACCACGAGGTGGTAGCGGCGCTGCACCTGCTCGGCGATCCGCTCGAGCTGGGCCAGCACCTCGTCGAGCCCGGTCAGCGAGCGCAGCGACTCCGGGCGCACCGGCCCCGCGTGGTGCGCGATCTCGTCGTAGTCCACGAAGTCCACGTAGATCGCCTTGCGCCCGATCACCATCTGCTCGGCGATCAGTGCCAGGTTGAGGTCGCGCAGCAGCACGTTCGTGACGCCGCGCAGCAGCTGGTACGACCCATGGCGGTCGATGCGCGGCTCGATGCCCGCGCGCACCTGGGCGCGCGCCTGGTGGCGCTCCTTGAGGATCTCGCCGATGGTGAGGAAGAGGGCGCGCGGGAAGCCGTACGGGTGCATGAAGAAGCTCGAGTAGCTCTTCGACGGGCCGAGGCCAGGCGTCCCCGCGGCCATCCCGCTCATCGACAGCAGCGACACGGTCGCGTCGCCGGAGAACAGGTTGCTGATGCTCGCGCCATCGTCGGCCAGCAGTCCGCACCCGTCGCTCAAGCGAGCCTGGATCACCGCCGCGTCGGCCGGGCGGTTGGCGACGAGCAGCTTGCCGGAATCCTTCTCGTACCAGCGAAACGCGGGCATCCCCTCGGTCGACCCGTGCAGGATCCCGGCCTGCGAGACCGGCGTGGTGCACGGCACGCGAGCGGTCCACTCGCGCATGACGTGGCTGCCGGAACGCACCCAGCGTGAGATCGTCGGCAGGTTCCCCGCGCTGACCATGAGCTGCAGCAACGGCCACGGCAGCCCGTCGATCTGCACCATGACGACACCCTCGACGTCGGGGTCGGCGATCGTCTGGCTGCGATGCCCGCGGGTGGCCTGCCGCATGACGTGGGAGAGGAACGCCTCGTCGTCGTCGACGAGCAGGAGCCAGGACAGGATCGCGGCGATGAGCGCGTACGCCCACGAGGCCCAGAACGCCGGCCAGAAGCCGTCGACGTGGATCCCGCGCGCCAGCATGAGCCCGATGTAGACGACGATGCCCTGGCTGAGCAGCCCGATGACGAAGACCCCGAACCAGCCCAGCGCGTCGGCCAGGACGGCGAGCACCGGCAGCAGCAGCGCACCGGTGATCGAGACCAGGACGACCGCGCCGAGCACCGCCCAGCCGCTGTCGGCGCCGATGCCCGGCATCAGCGCGATGACGATCCCGAGGGCAAGCGTGCCGACGATCAGCGACCCGAGGATCTGCCACAGGCTGCGGACCCCGTAGTGGACGCCGTGCAGGAGCGCACGTACGGGCTTTCGCCGCCCGTTACGCCGCTGCCCAGCGGGCTCGCGCTGGCCGCCGGGCCCGCCACTGGGCTCGGCACCAACCGGCCCGGCCCGGCCACTGCCGGGCTCGGGCTGGCCGCTGCCCGGGTTCGCCACGCTCGGGAGGCTATCGGCGTCCCCGGGGTGGCGGCCGCCAGGTGTGAGACCGCCCGCCGAAGAGCGCGGGACCACCCTGGTGGCGGTTGCTCACGCCGCCGGCGGGTAGGTGAACCACCACCAGGGTGGTCTCGCCGGGCGGTGTGATGCGCGACACGCCGGGGGCACGCGGGTTGCACGCAAACCCTTGCCGTCGGGCCTCGAGACGACGTACGTTCTCCCCCCACATGTAGTACTTACATCGCTGTGATTCATCCACATGTAGTGCCCAGGTTGTCCCCGGGTTGTGCACCGGTTACCCACCGGTGACCCCCAGGGACGTCCACAGGCGCGGCTCGTCGAGGGAGGCCGAGGGTGCACTGCCCGTACTGCCGCCACCCCGACAGCCGCGTCGTGGACTCCCGGACGGCCGAGGACGGGACGTCGGTACGCCGTCGCCGGCAGTGCCCGGCCTGCGACCGGCGGTTCACCACGACGGAGACCGCCAGCCTCACCGTGACCAAGCGGTCCGGGGCGAGCGAGCCGTTCAGCCGGGAGAAGGTCCTCGCCGGGGTCCGCAAGGCCTGCCAGGGCCGGCCGGTCACCGAGGACCAGCTCGCCCTGCTGACCCAGCGCGTCGAGGAGGCCGTCCGGGCCACCGGGCAGGCCGAGATCGACGCCCACGAGGTCGGGCTCGCGGTGCTCACCCCGCTGCGCCAGCTCGACGAGGTGGCCTACCTGCGCTTCGCCTCCGTCTACCGCAGCTACGACTCCCTCGAGGACTTCGAGGCCGAGATCGCGCTGCTGCGGGCGGAGCACGTACTGACCTGACGACACCCCAAAGAGAGCGCCAGCACGACCCGCACGACCGCACCAACGAGCACCCAGAACTGTCGGACCCCTGAACCAGACTTGACCGGAAGCCCGCAGCGCCGCGAGACGTTGACGTAGAGGCATGGAGGACGGATGACCGAGATCAGCAACGAGTCGGCGTACGACGCGGGCGGCACGGGTAGCACGAACGGCGGCGCGCACGGCGCCCCGAGCGGCAGCGTCGGCAGCGTCGGCAGCGACCGGCCGTCGGTGCACCGCAGCGGGCTGACCATCGAGCGGATCTACACCACGCCGGGGGTGCACCCCTACGACGAGGTCACCTGGGAGCTGCGCGACGTCGTCCAGACGAACTGGAAGACCGGCGAGACGGTCTTCGAGCAGCGCGGCGTGGAGTTCCCCGACTTCTGGAGCGTCAACGCCTCGACGATCGTCACGACGAAGTACTTCCGCGGCGCGCTCGGCACCGAGCAGCGCGAGCGCAGCCTCAAGCAGCTGATCGACCGGGTGGTCCTGACCTACACGCAGGCGGGCCGGCAGTACGGCTACTTCGCCACCGACCTCGACGCCGAGGTCTTCGAGCACGAGCTCACCTGGGCCCTGCTGCACCAGGTGTTCAGCTTCAACTCCCCCGTCTGGTTCAACGTCGGGACGGCCTCGTCCCAGCAGGTCAGCGCCTGTTTCATCCTGTCCGTCGACGACACCATGGACTCGATCCTCAACTGGTATCGCGAGGAGGGGCTGATCTTCAAGGGCGGCTCCGGCGCCGGCCTCAACCTGTCGCGGATCCGGTCCAGCAAGGAGCTGCTGTCCAGCGGCGGTACGGCCTCCGGCCCGGTCTCGTTCATGCGCGGCGCGGACGCCAGCGCGGGCACCATCAAGTCCGGCGGGGCGACCCGGCGCGCGGCGAAGATGGTCGTCCTCGACGTCGACCACCCGGACATCGCGGAGTTCGTCGAGACGAAGTGGCGCGAGGAGGACAAGATCCGCGCGCTGCGTGACGCCGGCTACGACATGGACCTGGGTGGCAAGGACATCACGTCCGTGCAGTACCAGAACGCCAACAACTCGGTGCGCGTGAACGACGAGTTCATGCACGCGGTGGAGGACGGCACGACGTACGGGCTTCGCGCCCGCACCACCGGCGAGGTCATCGAGACCGTCGACGCACGCCAGCTGTGGCGGACCATCGCCGAGGCGGCGTGGGCCTGCGCCGACCCGGGCGTGCAGTACGACGGGACCATCAACGACTGGCACACCAATCCAGAAACTGGACGAATTACTGCATCTAACCCATGTAGTGAGTACATGTCGCTCGACAACTCGTCGTGCAATCTGGCTTCGTTGAACTTGCTGAAGTTCCTGCGCGAGGACGACACCTTCGACGGGGAGACCTTCGCCAAGGTCGTCGAGCTGGTCATCACCGCGATGGACATCTCGATCTCCTTCGCCGACTTCCCGACCGAGAAGATCGCCGAAACGACGCGGGCCTATCGTCAGCTCGGGATCGGCTACGCCAATTTGGGCGCACTGCTCATGGCGAGCGGGCTGGCGTACGACTCCGAGGGCGGGCGCGCTCTGGCGGCGGCGATCACGTCGCTGATGACCGGGACGGCGTACAAGCGCTCGGCCGAGCTGGCCGGGATCGTGGGTCCGTACGAGGGCTTCGCCCGCAACGCCGAGGCGCACGCACGCGTCATGCGCAAGCACGCCGCGGCCAACGACAACCTGCGCAGCATCACCAGCCTCGACGGCGATGTGCTCCGGCTGGCGACCAAGGCGTGGGCCGAGGGCAACAAGATCGGCGAGGTCAACGGCTGGCGCAACGCGCAGGCCAGCCTGCTCGCCCCCACCGGGACCATCGGCTTCATGATGGACTGCGACACCACGGGCATCGAGCCGGACTTCTCCTTGGTGAAGTTCAAGAAGCTGGTTGGTGGCGGGTCGATGCAGATCGTCAACCAGACGATCCCGCGGGCGCTGCGCAAGCTCGGCTACCCCGAGGAGACCATCGAGGCGATCGTGGAGTACATCGCCGAGCACGGCCACGTCGTCGACGCGCCCGGCCTGCGGCTCGAGCACTACGAGATCTTCGACTGCGCCGTGGGGGAGCGCTCGATCGCGCCCATGGGACACGTCCGGATGATGGCCTCCGTGCAGCCGTTCCTGTCCGGGGCAATCTCGAAGTGCGTGACGGGGGAGACTCTGGTTGCAACGGCCGACGGTCTCGTCCGGATCGGCTCCTTGCACGAGAACGAGGCCGCTGACTCCTTCCGCGACCATGTCGTCGAGGTGGCCTCTCTCGGCGGCCCCACCAAGTCCGACGCCTTCTACTACGGCGGGCTGCGCCCGACGCGTCGCGTCGTGCTCCGCTCCGGGCACACCGTGACCGGCACGCCGAACCACCGACTGCTGGTGGCCATGGACGGTGGACTCGACTGGCGCAGTCTTGACGACATCGAGCCCGGTGACTACGTGGCGACCAGCTATGGCGCCGATCTTTGGTCCGACACCCCGGCGAGCCTTCGTCACATCCGGGTCTCCGCGCCATACGGGAGCCAGAAGCCCGTCGTGCTCCCGCAGGAGATGGGCGAAGACCTGGCGTTCCTGCTCGGGGCTTACGCATCCGAAGGGCACACGACCCGCAGCACGTGGACCGTCATCATCACCAACTCGCAGCGCGACGTGCTCGAGAAGGTCCGCGACGCATGGATGACCGTCTTCGGTCTCGAGGCGCGGATCATCGAAGAGCCGGGCAAGTGCCCTGGCGTGATCGTGGCGAGCAAGACCGTGGTCGAGTTCCTGGAGGCCCTCGGGAGCGGAGCGCGCGCTCGTGACAAGCGCATCCCGGACGCCGTCCTTCGCTCGCCGCGGCACATGGTCCTTGCGTTCTTGCAGGGCCTCGCTCTCGACGCCTATATCCACAACGGCCCGACAGCGAAGTGGGGGATCTGCCTCGACAGCGTGGAGATGCTGGACGACCTGCAGGCCGTGCTGACCAACCTCGGCGTCGTCCACAGCCGGATCACGAAGTTCAACCCTGAGTACGAGAAGGCCTTCGACGAGGTGTACGCGTGCGGCGAGCATGCGGCCAGACTGCTGGAGCTAGCGCCGTTCCTGGAGTCGGACAAGGCTGAGCGCGCCGCCCAGTTCCTCGCGAGCTACTCGACGCGGGCACAGAGCACGGCTGACGTCATCCCAGGGATCACTGGGCGTGAGCTCTACAGCCTGCTGCCCAAGGGGGCGTCGACCCGCGGGCAGGGGCTTGGGCGGGCGAGGTTCAGCTTCCTGCTGGACGCGCGGACTCAGCATGTGTCACGGCGCTCGCTCGAGCGTGTCGCGGCCGTTCCCGGCGTGCAGCTGCCGCAGTGGTTGCGGTCGGTGCTCCAGGACAACCTCCACTTCTCGCCGGTGGCGTGGGTGGAGGATGCCGGGGCGCGCGAGGTGTTCGACATCTCGGTGCCGACGACCCACGCCTTCGTCGCCAACGGCATCGTGAACCACAACACCGTGAACATGCCGGAGTCGGCGAGCGTCGAGGACGTCGAGGAGATCTACTACGAAGGCTGGAAGCTGGGCCTGAAGGCGCTGGCCATCTACCGCGACAACTGCAAGGTCGGCCAGCCGCTCTCGGACGCGAAGGCGAAGACTGCTGCCGTGACCGAGGAGACGCCAGCGCCGACCGGCGGGCCCGAGCAGCGCCCGATCCGCAAGCGGCTGCCCAAGTCGCGTCCGAGCGTGACGACGTCGTTCTCGGTCGCCGGGGCCGAGGGGTACATGACCGCCGGCTCCTACCCGGACGACGGCCTCGGCGAGGTGTTCCTCAAGCTCGGCAAGCAGGGCTCGACGCTGGCTGGCGTGATGGACGCCTTCTCGATCGCGATCTCGATCGCGCTGCAGCACGGTGTGCCGCTGGAGACCTACGTCCGCAAGTTCGTCAACATGCGCTTCGAGCCGGCCGGCATGACCGACGACCCGGACATCCGGATGGCGCAGTCGGTGATGGACTACATCTTCCGCCGCCTCGCGCTGGACTACCTGTCCTTCGAGGAGCGCTCGGCGCTGGGGATCTACACCGCGGCGGAGCGGGCGCGCGCGCTGGAGACCGGATCGTACGAGCCAGTGGCGGCCGAGCCCGACCTCGAGGGGCTGGCCCAGGGCGTGCCGACCGACGAGCGTCCGGTCGTCGTCCACGGTGAGGACCTCGAGGAGCACGTGGACACCGCGGCTCCGGACCTGGGCGCGACGACGGCGGTCGCCAAGCCGGCCCCGGCGCAGGTGCACTCCTCGGCGGAGCTCATGGAGACGATGCTCGGTACGTCTGCCGACGCCCCGATCTGCATGACGTGTGGCGTCAAGATGCGCCCCGCCGGTTCCTGCTACGTCTGCGAGGGCTGCGGCAGCACCAGCGGCTGCAGCTGATACTTCCCTCGGTCCCGTCGCCGCCCCGTAGCCCTCCTGGGCACGGGGCGACGACGGTGGCTGGGTCAGTTCACGGTGGGCCAGAGAGAATGGCCGGCGTGAGCGAGGCGATCCACGAGCGGCAGGCGTACGGGCGCGCGGCGCGGGAACGGGTCTCCCGCTCGGACCAGGCGGCGTGGACGCGCCCGGAGGGCATCGACCCGCTGGACCGGCTGCGGGCGCAGGAGGCGATCCGGGTCCCGGACCTCCTCCCGCTGCGTTACGAGCGGATGGCCGCGAGCCCGTGGACGTTCCTGCGGGGCGCAGCCGCCGTGATGGCGGCTGACCTCGCGAACAGCCCGCATTCCGGGCTGATGGTGCAGCTGTGCGGCGACGCGCACGTCCTGAACTTCGGGCTGTGGGCGACCCCCGAGCGTTCGCTCACGTTCGCCCTGCGCGACTTCGACGAGACGCTGCCCGGACCGTTCGAGTGGGACGTCAAGCGACTGGTCACCAGCCTCGTCGTCGTCAGTCGCGAGAACCAGCTCCCAGACGGAGTTGGGCTCGACGCCGTGCGGTCCTGCGTACGCGCCTACCGCGAACGGGTGCGCCGCTACGCCGACATGGATCAGCTCGCGATCTGGTACGACGCGATCCACGTCGAGGAGCTGCTGTCCCACCTCGACGAGGTCGAGGCACGCGACGCGGTCCGGCGCCGCATCACCAAGCGTGCCCGCAGGCGCGGCAACGAGGGCGCCTTCGCCCGGCTCGTCGAGCTCACCGATGACGGTCCGCGGATCCGCGAGAACCCGCCCGCGGTCACCCACCTCGACGAGGAGCGCCGGCTGGCGGTCACGCGCCAGGTGCTCGACAGATACCGCTCGAGCCTGCGAGACGACCGCCGCGTCCTGCTCGAGCGCTTCCAGGTCGCCGACGTCGTCCGTCAGGTCGTCGGCGTCGGCAGCGTCGGCATGCTCGTCCACCTCGTCCTGCTCCTCGGCCCGCGCGCCGAACCACTGTTCCTCCAGGTGAAGCAGTCCGGCGCATCGGTGTACGAGGAGCACCTCGCGCCCAGCCACTACCCGAACCACGCGCAACGCGTGGTGAACGGGCAGTTCCTCATCCAGAGCGCAACCGACATCTTCGCGGGCTGGACCCACTGCGACGACCGCGACTTCTACGTACGTCAGCTGCGGGACATGAAGGTCATCCCGGACACCGTCGCAATCCGTGGGGTCCTCGCGGAGTTCGCCGCCGCCTGCGGAGTCGCCCTGGCCAAGGCCCATGCGCGCTCAGGTGACCCCGTCGCCATCAGCGCCTATCTCGGCCGCAACGACAGCTTCACCGATGCGATGACGCGCTTCGCGCGCACGTACGCCGATCGCAATGCCCTCGACCATGCCGAGCTGCAGAGGGCCCTTGCCGAAGGGACCCTGCCCGGCGATGGGTCCGTGATGCGGAAGAGGCCAACCTAGAACGTCGCTTGCACTATCGGTTGCGGCCGGCATGACCCGGCGCCGGCGCCCGCTTTCGAAGCTGCAGGGTTCGAGCACGTCGGGATGGCTGGCTCACGCCGGCAGGTCATGTGGCTCCGGTTGGACGGGTGAGCGGCTGCGGAGGTGTCGCGATCGCCGCCGATCTTGAGAGATGCAGGGTCGCGGTCGGCGTGTCGCCCGGCATCTCTCAAGATCGCGGGTCGGACTGGCCGATCACCCCCGCAGGGCTTCGGCGAGGTCGCGGAACTCCTCGACGAGCAGGTTCATGTCGCCGGCGGTGTGCGCCAACGACACCAGCCACTGCTCGTCCAGCCCGGGCGGGGTGAGGATGCCGCGGTTGACGCCCCACAGCCAGGAGAGCTCGGCTGCGGTGAAGTCGGTGCGCTTGTAGTCGCGGTAGTTGCGTACGGGCGTCGCCGACCAGGTGACCGCACCCTTGACCCCGAACCCGACCGTGTGCGCCGGCAGGGCGTGCTCGTCGATGATCGCGTCCATCGCGGCGAGCGCCTGGTCGTTGAGCGCCTCGGCGGTCGCGAGCGCCTCCGGCGTGGCGATCTCGTCCACGGCGATGGCGGCGGCGACGACGAGCGGGTTCCCGTTGTACGTGCCGAAGTGCGCCATCCGGCCGTCCGTGACGCACGCCATGACCTCCTCGCGTCCACCGAACGCCGCGAGCGGCAGACCGCCCCCGATGCTCTTGGCCAGGGAGATGAGGTCGGGGATGACTCCGAGTCGCTGCGACGCGCCCGCCGGACCAGCCGTGAGGCCGGTCTTCACCTCGTCGAACACCAACAGCGCGCCGTGCGAGTCGCACAGTTCGCGGACGCCGGCGAGGTAGCCGTCGTCGGGCACGACGATGCCGATGTTCTCGAGGACCGGTTCCATGAACACGCACGCCACCTCGGTGCCGTGCTCGTCGAAGATCTGCTCGAGCCGGTCGAGGTCGTTGTACGGGACGACGTACACCGTGCCGGCCTCGACCTCGAACGGGGTCACCGGCGTCGGCGCCTCCTCCGGTCCCGCCTCCGCGACGCCCGGCTTCACCGACACCTGGAGTGCGTCGTAGCCGCCGTGGTATCCGCCCTCGATCTTGATGATCGCCTTGCGGTTGGTGAAGGCACGGGCGGTACGCAAGGCGTACATCGTCGCCTCGGTCCCGGAGTTGGCGAAACGCAGCCGGTCGAGGGAGAAGCGCCGCTGGAAGCGTTCGGCCGCCTCGGTTGCCATCGGCGATGGCGTCACGAAGAGCGTCCCGGTCTCGAGTGCGCGCGAGACCGCCGCGATGACTGTCGGGTTCAGGTGCCCGGCGAGCATGGCGCCGAAGCCCATGGACAGGTCCAGGACCCTCCGGCCGTCGACGTCGGTGAGCCACGCACCCTTCGCCGAGGTGATGGCGACCGGGTACGGGTCCCAGTGCTGGAACGACGACGGCACCCCCAACGGCAGGCTGCCGAGCGCGCGGGCGTGGTGGGCTCCTGAGCCGGGCGTCACCTGCTCGAAGCGCTCCCACTCCGCCGCCAACAGGGACTTCACCCGCTCCTCGTCGAGCGGCGCCGAGGACGCTGGAACGTTGCGCCAGGTCTGCGGGTCGTGCGCGGGCCACGTGACTGGTGTCATGGCACGGTCGAAGCTCTCTTTCACGTCTGCCTCCGCATCCCTCGTTGCGCATGACCAGGCCGCCAGCATGTCAGGTCGGTACGGTCGACGAGGCCACCGTTGCGAGAAATTCCGGAAACATCCAGCCGGGAAAAAGCCTTGAAATATTGCGCGACCAAGGTACAGTTCTCGGTCGGGCCAGGAACTGCCTGGTACTGAAGAAGGAGTCAGTCCGTGAGCACCGCCGGTACGTCGACGAAGCGCCAAGAGCGCTGCCTCGGCTTGCTGTCAGCGCTGGACGGCTCCGTCCAGAGCTGGCCGAGCAAGCCGACCCAGCGCGGCGTCGCCGTGCCGTCGCACCTCGACGCGCGTGGTGTCGAAGGGGCGCTGTCCCCGAATCTCCTGGGGGCGCCTTCGTCGTAGAACCTGTTGAGAACACAGGCCTTCGACGAAGGGCCGCTCCCGAGCGAGGGGAGCGGCCCTTCTGCTTTGGGCCGACCGCAGCCGC
This sequence comes from Actinomycetes bacterium, assembly GCA_035506535.1. Lineage (NCBI taxonomy): Bacteria > Bacillati > Actinomycetota > Actinomycetes > Actinomycetes bacterium. The sequence continues at coordinate 112,719 of DATJPE010000083.1, forward strand.
TGTGAGGGCTCACCGCAGAAGCCTAGATCGCTGCGAGGCCCGGTAGCTCGACACCAACCGCTCACGACCGACCGCACGGCACACCGACCACTGGGGGAAGCCACCTGAGACCCATCGACCAAAGCGAGCAGATCCACTGAATGAGTGAATTCCGGCAATTCGGGAACGGCATTGTTCCTGAGTTACTGAAACACGCCTTGATACATAGCCAGTCGCTGCTGGGGAAGAGCCCGGCCCGCCCGTTCCCGGGGCGGCCGGGGGACACGGCAGGTCACATGAACGTCGCCCCTGAGGCCAGGCGCTGGCACCTGAACAGAGGAACGAGCAGCGCCCACCTGCGTGCGGGTGGGCGGACCGACGCGTGCCGAGCGTCGGGGCGCCGAACCAGACCCGGGACCGGAACGTCCCCTGGGACCGCCTGCCCACCCAGCAACACCCACGCCGGCCGGCCCAACCGCTGAAGGGTCTCGGTCGGTCCTATCGAGGCGGCTCCGCCGCTTGACGAACCCGAAGAGAGGAGGCACGTCATGGCTCTCGCAACGCTCCAGGGCGCGAACGTGCCCATCACCATGTGGGCACGCCCCGAGGAGGTCGAGCCCGCGGCGCTCGACCAGCTGAAGCGGATCGCGGCCCTGCCGTGGACGTTCAGCCACATCGCGGTCATGCCCGACGTCCACCTCGGCAAGGGCGCCACGGTCGGGTCGGTCATCGCGATGCGGGATGCCCTCTCGCCGTCCGCGGTCGGCGTGGACATCGGCTGCGGCATGGCCGCGGTGGCGACCAACCTCACCGCGGCAGACCTGCCGGAGGACCTCAAGGGACTCCGTACGGACGTCGAGGCAGCCATCCCCGTGGGCTTCGCGCAGCACGAGGACATCAGCCGTGAGGTCGACGGCTACGGGCTGTGGGGCGGCTTCGCCGGGCTGAGCCCGAAGGTGCAGGACCGGCTCGGCAAGGCGATGCGGCAGATGGGATCGCTTGGTGGAGGCAACCACTTCATCGAGCTGTGCCTGGACGGCGAGGACCGTGTGTGGATCATGCTGCACTCCGGCTCCCGGAACATCGGGAAGGAGCTGGCTGAGGTGCACATCGGCATCGCCAAGCAGCTGCCGCACAACGCGGACCTGCCCGACCGCGACCTGGCGGTCTTCGTGGCGAACACCCCGGAGATGACTGCCTACCGCAACGACCTCATGTGGGCGCAGGAGTACGCGCGGCTCAACCGGGCCACGATGCTGCGGCTCTACATGGACGTCGTCCGCCGGCACCTGCCTCAGGTCGTGTTCGACGAGCCGATCTCCTGTCATCACAACTACGTGGCGCAGGAGCACCACTACGGCACCGACGTACTGGTGACCCGCAAGGGCGCCATCCGGGCCGGTGTCGGGGACCTCGGCATCATCCCGGGCTCGATGGGGACCTCGAGCTTCATCGTCCGGGGGCTCGGGAACCCCGAGTCCTTCGAATCCGCGTCGCACGGCGCCGGCCGCCGGATGAGCCGCAACGAGGCCCGGCGGCGCTTCACCGTCGCCGACCTCGAGGCGCAGACCGCCGGTATCGAGTCCCGCAAGGACGCCGGGGTGCTCGACGAGCTCCCCGCCGCCTACAAGGACATCGACCAGGTCATGGCGAACCAGGCCGACCTGGTCGAGATCGTCGCCCGGCTACGACAGGTCATGGTGGTCAAGGGCTAGGCGTACGCCCGCCCGTGCACCGCCCGGCGGTCCTCCCGGAGCGTCCTCGAGCGTTTCGGGAGGACCGCCAGTCATTCCCCTGTGGTGTAACGGCAGCACGCTCGGCTCTGAACCGAGAAGTCACTTGGGTTCGAATCCTGGCAGGGGAGCGCGAACACCTCGCCCTGACCCACGCACGGCACCTCTCTCCGTAGTCAAGGGGACACGACGCGAGCATCCGAAGCTCGAGACCCGAGTTCGACTCTCGTCGGAGAGACTCTCGGGGCGCAGCCACAACGAGCGAGCCTGGTGTAACGGCCAGGACAGCTGTTTCCAACGCAGCGAGTGGGGGTTCGAATCCTCTGGCTCGTGCTGATCGACGTACGTCTCACGCAGGCGAGGCCCATCCGGATGGGTGCCTGGCTTCCACCCAGGAGGAGCGGGTTCGACTCCCGCCGCCTGCTCCTTGCCCCGGTCGTCCAACGGCGAGGACACCACCCCCTCAAGGTGAAGACGCCGGTTCGAGTCCGGTCCGGGGTACGCAACGAAAGGACTGCGCAGGTTCGACTCCCAGCGGTCCTCGATCCGTCGCGCCGACAACGTCGACGGCCACGCCCAGGTGGTGGAACTTGGTAGACGCGCCGGACTCAGACTCCGGTGGCCCGAGGGCCGTGCGGGTTCGAGTCCCCGGCGGCGCACTGCTGTGATGTCGCAGGACATCGATGACGCGTGGCCCAACAGGCAGGGCACCGACTGTTACTCCGGGCAGTGAAGGTTCGAATCCTTCCGCGTCAGCTGACCTCGGCTCGCATTCGTGCGAGCTCGC